>NZ_JAUBWA010000112.1:0-23254 GCF_036702825.1 Microcoleus sp. A003_D6
GAACACTTACTAAGCAAGGGAAACAAGATAGGGCTGACGCACCCTACAATACTATTTTAAATGCGTAACAGCTTACTGACTGCTGACTGCTTCAGATCGAAAATCCCGGCTTCTTCAAGAAACCGGGTTCGATCGAAACGATCGCACCACAACTTTTTGGTGAGAGGTTTAATGGAGCGACCCACTCACGGAAATCTGATTGCTGGCGAAGCTTTACAGGAAAGAAAGTAGAATTACCGATCTCAACTTCCTGTCTGAGGGAACTAATCGGAAATCTCGATCCATCCGCGACGGATGGCGTGAAGGAGGCGGTTGACTGCATCTCGGTCATCTTCGCACAGAGCGCTTTCGCAGAGTGCGCGCAGTCCGTGGCTTTGAGAGCGAGTCAGATTGCCTGAATGGGTGACTTGATAGAATAGTTCAGCGATCGGGCGATCGGATTTTAAAGTCAGAACTTGCATAAAATCTCGTTGAAATCAACTACTCTAATATAGATTTTTTGAGAACAGAGTAGGGTGATTGCCGTCAGCTAAGCTGTGCGATCGTTTTTGGCCCGACTTGTGACCGAAGTCTGCGATTATACGTGACTAAATCACAGAGAACGAGAGACCTCGATCGCATTTGCTGTAATTGCGGCTCTGGCCTCAAACTTTTACGAAACCTCGAAAACTCCTGAGTGCAAGACTTTGAGCGCCCCGCGCCGCTGTTGTACGGGTGTGTCCGATCGACGACCTCGCACACTCTGGATTCGGAGACTTGTGAAGCTTTGGGTTCTCGACACTTGCACCCTCCGGGCCCAAAATTGCGATCGGCGACCCGCACCCTGAGATACAATAATGAAAAATAGTTCAATCCCACCTAGAAGCAGGTCAGTAAAACAATGATAATTATAGGTTACTTTTCGATTGCCTTAATCGTTTTTCTTGTTTGGTTCAAAAGTTTTTGGAACGATACTGCGACATCTAAAAAAGACTTAATTTCTTGGATGGCCTTAGTAATCGGCCCTCTGTTTTGGCCTGTTGTTCTGCCCCTATCCCTTTTGCAAATTACCAGCAAAAAGTCGGTAGTACAACCAGCTAACGGCGACCAAAAAATCTAATAAATTGTAGAAGTAACTGACTAAAACACAGTCGGTTATCTCGTCATAAATTATCTCAGGTGCATCTAGTGGCAGCGAGTAAATTATCTTTTTTTATGGTAAAAAAGCAGCGACAAGGTAGAATCACATAAAAAATATGAATCCCCAAACAGTATTTTTTACTGCGGTTACATTCTACCTGCTGCTTTTTGACGCTTGCTTTTATATTCCGTCACATCGTGATTTAAGGCTGCCAATAAGTCAAAAGTGTCAGACTCAAAATTGTCAGACAGCGACCCAAGTTTTTTTTTATCAAAAATTATCTGCTGCTTGCAGCAAGATCCAACTTAATATGCAATGCAACACGGTATGTTGCTGGCAAAAGTATAACTTCAGACATATTTCAGTGTCCTGCACACCAACTAAATAATTTTTATTGCTTCCGACCGCTGCGCACCATTAATCGATTTTGGGAAAATCCTTGCCGAGTGTTGAGTAACAGCTATACTCCATGCCCTGCAAGCTTTTGCGGCTCTATACTTTCAAATTTTAGCAGAGATCGCAGGCAATTGTAGAGTTCGTTGTTGCCAAAATTTCGGAACTCTTACCGAAGTTAGATAGACAAATAAACGCAGAGACTGCAATATGAAATAGGCAACAAAAACTCTTTCAAATCTCCAGCAGAACTTGTTTTATGCGATATCGGGCATCAGGAGCTGGATTTGCAGGAACTTCTCAAAAAGAGTGCCGTCACTGTATCCAAGTTTGCTATTTGCACAAAAAGTAGGAGTGAAAATGAACGAAATATCTGAGAAGCCAATTTATCGAATTCTTAATATAGTGTCGCTGCTAGCGCTGACATACTATGCAGCTACTTCTATCAATTACATTTTCCAGAGCGACGCTCACATCTACAGCTACGACAGCCACAGCAATTCCAACGGCTCAACAGCGCAACTCGAAGCACACCGCTCAGGGCAATAATACAGCTTGTCTATGAATGCCGAACTAAATTTCCGGGAAATGGCTAATTGTTAATGAGCCGCTCGAAGTTAACAGTTAGCAATCAGATATTTGCTTAAAACTTAATATTGTTAAATTAAATTGTAAAATCTAATTATTATATAAAAACTTACGGAGGGTCGGGGCGCAGTGTTACGTTCAAGAGTCGCTGACCGCTGCTCAAAGATTTGTCTGTTTGACTTTGACACTGTATGCCGAACCAACAGACAATTCAGATGCGCCGCAGCTTATTCTCAGCTTTGACAGAAGCGTCACAACTCTAGCGGCCCATCCGAAATCTCAACTCAATAACACAATCCCTGCATTATCTAATTCTCTGGATAGATGCCGCTGATGGCTGAAATGACGTAGGTGTATCGATCGGGTTTTTTCGCTAAAATCATCCGTCGATCGCGAGGGATATCGGTGGAAAAATCAAGCTTCGGAGCCTCAAGAGTGCGTCCGGGAATTTGTTGGGTTGAGTAAAGGCGGCCGCTACAAGCAGCGGTAAGGGTAGCGGCTTAAATCGCAGCGCGCGATCTGCGGCTAGGTTTGATTGAAGGCTGCCCGCAGCGTGCGCGGGCAGCCTTTCAAAGCCTGCTAAAAAATTTTGATTCCTGGGGAACTATAGGCGGAACTCAAAAGTCTGGTCAATCAGAGTCTACTGAAAAATCGCAACTCAGTTCTAGCCCCATTGCGGGCGATCGAACTTCCGGGCGATCGACAGTTGCCAATGACTGGGGTGCAATTTCTCAATCTTGAGAGCATACTCCGATTAAAAATGGTTTATGTGTATTTCCCGGCTATTGTTTTAAAAATAACTAGCCGCACCCAGGCTTGGTATGGTAAACTCACAAACGTTTAACTGGAATATTTTCGTGTTAGAGGAGGGAGTGGTGGAGTCGAGAGTCCAGAGCAGGAAACAACCGATATTGGCTGCTGAACGAATTACAGGATTCAACTCGCGATCTCTGGCTCCCTGCGGACAATTTAAATTACATGACAGCTTATAGCAGCCGGGTCAATTAGGGTCTCAACCGATGTCCGGTTTCATTTATTGAATCCCTTTGGAGGGAAAAGTGTATTGTAGAAAAATGATTCATCTTTTAGGAGGAGTGTAAATGACACAGGTAACTAATCCAACACAACCAGCAGTTTCACTACCTGGAGGTGGCGGTGGCTCAAACATTATCGGCATCCAAGGCGATAACAGATTGAGTGCAGGCAATGGTAACGATATCATCCTGACTTTTCGGGGCAATGATATCATCGCCGGTGGCGGTGGCGATGACATCATTTTTTCCGGGGCAGGCAATGACAGTGTTGGCGGCGGCGACGGCGACGACAGGATCGCAGCAGGCAAAGGCAGCGATGTGGTCGCTGGCGGCAGCGGCAATGACTTTATCTCTGGCGATCAAGGGAATGACCTCCTCGACGGCGGTGATGGCAACGACACCGTATCCGGTGGCGCTGGCAACGACACCGCACTCGGTGGCGCTGGCAACGATACAGTCTATGGCGACCAAGGCAACGATATTGTCAGCGGCGGCGACGGCAACGACAGCCTGTTCGGCGGTAAAGACAACGATACTGTCAATGGTGGCTCTGGCAATGACTTTATCTCTGGCGACAGAGGCAGCGATGTCCTGACCGGCGGTGCTGGCAGCGATACGTTCTTCTTCTTCTCCAGCGGTGGCGATTATGGCGTAGATACGATCACTGACTTTGCCCCAGGCGAAGATAAGATCCGCTTGCAGGCGACAGGCGGTGGTGTGTTCTCTGCTTTGGGCACGTTGGACTCCAGCGATTTTGTCGTCGTTTCTGGTTTCAACGCAGCCAGCCCAGGAACCGCGAACAAGTTGGTCTACGATCCCACAAACGGTGCGTTGTACTTCAACGGCACCAGCGGAGTGCTAACTATTGCTCAGTTGCAGACTGGCCTGACGATTACCTCGAACAACTTCGAGTTGTTCTAAAACAACTGGCTGTTGTGGGGCAGCACCGGATAAGATTCGGGGCTGTTCTCACAAATCCGATAGTTTTAAAGGATTTCAACCTCACTCTGCCACAAGCGGGGTGAGGTTGAAATATTCAATGCCGGAACTGAAGCAGGGGCTGTTAAAAAAAATCGATCGACAGTTGTTGATAAAATTAATCGATCGCCCGATCGGGCAAAATATAAATACAAAGTTTTTAAATCATAATTTCTAGGTTTTACTGAAGCGGTAAAGAAACCGCAACCGCACCGCGAGCAATGAGCACTGAAGAATACATCCGGCAAGCCCAAATTTATTTGAACCGGGGGAAGTTAACTGAGGCGATCGAGTTTTGCAAAAAGGCGATCGAACTTCAACCGTTTTCGCCCTCGGCTTACACGACTTTAGGTGAAATTCTGGAAGCGAGCGGCGATCCGACGGCGGCAAGAGACGCTTTTGTGCAAGCTTTGGAGATTTCGCCGCAGTTTTTTCTGGCTCATGCTTATTTGGGTCAACTTTACAGCGAGTATTGCTGGCTGGATGAGGCGGCTTTTCACTACCGACAAGCTCTGGATTTGAAACCAGATTGGGCGGAACTTCATTATAACTTGGGAAATGTTTTTCACAAGCAGGGTAATTTGTTGGGGGCGATCGACTGTTACCGAAGTGCGATCGCCAAAAAACCCAATTATCTCGATGCTTTCTACAATCTGGCTGTGGTTTTAGATGAAAATAGTCAGCTCGAAGCGGCAATTGATACCTACCGACAGGCGATCGCCCTGAAGCCGGATTACGTGGAAGCTTACAGCAATCTGGGTGTGATTTTGCTCAAGGAAGATCGGGCTGCTGAGGCGATCGAGCTTTACCAACGGGCGATGGAGATTAAGCCGGATTGGGCGACGCTGCACAATAATTTGGGTCAAGCTTTGCTGGCCAAAAGTCCGGAAAGGGCGATCGCATCTTACCTCACAGCTATTGAGTTGGAGCCGGACATGGTTTTGGTTCACTACAATCTGGGGAAAGCGTGGCAATTGCAGGGGGAACATTCGGCGGCGGTTGCTTGTTTCGATCGCGCGATCGAGCTGAATCCCGACTATATTGCGGCCTATACAGACGCCGGGTTTTCTTTGATGGTTTTGGGGAAAATTGCGGAAGCCATGCCTTATTTTAAGCGGGCGATAGCTCTGAAGCCGGATTTTGTTGAGGCTTACTGCCGCTTGGGAGACAGGCGCAGAGTTGCTGCTGTAGAAGATGATGAATTGTCAAGGGCGATCGCTGCGTGCGATCGATTTCTCGCAGCACTAACTGGAAGGAAGAAGGAAGGCACAACACCGATTTTGACACGGATACACGGATTAATTATCGAGCATGAGTCAGATGTTGAAGGAACAGGGAAGAAGTCTGAGGGAAGGCACGATACGGATTTTGACACGGATACACGGATTAATGCTCCACAACAGGGAAGAGGGCAGCAGGAAAAATTATCAATGCCCAATGCCCAATTCCCCATGCCCAATGCCCAATTACCAATTGCTGAAATTTGCGATAATTTAGCCGAAATTTACTTGCATTTGGGAAATGCTTTAACAGAGTACGGCGGAGACGAATCGGCCGCCGCTTATTATCAAAAAGCTTTGCAAATTCAGCCACAAAATGTAGAGATTTACTGGCGGGTGGGAAACTCCTTAGCCCAGCAACACCGGTTCACGGCAGCAATTGCAGTTTACCGCATGGCTTTGACGATTCAACCTGCTTTACCGCAGGTTTATTTTGAGTTGGCAAAACTGCTGGAAAAACAGGGGTGTTGGGAACGGGCGATCGATTATTATCAAAAGGTTTTAGAGTTGCAATTGCACGGGTACGGGGAGCAGAAAGAGTGGGAGAAACAGAGTTTTAAGTCGCCAGATAGCAATTCTATAAAACCTCCTCACGGTATTTATTTATCTAGTTGGGATTGGCTGGTCAATGCTAAGTTGGATGCGGACAATTATGTTGAAATAGTTTGGGAAGAGGCACCAGAAGCCTGTGCAGAAAATATTCAGAATTCTCAACTACCAATTGGTCATTCCCAATTGGCAAATTCCGATTGTGCAGGTTTAACTTGCGGGCTCTGTTTGCAGCGACTTTCTAAGTGGTTCGATCCGGTGCATTTGGGTTGGGGAGTTTGCCGTTTGTCCAACTTGCAACCGCTACCTGTGGAGTCGCCAAAGACTTTTGTCGCACAGATTCCTAACGGGCGAGTTTGGATTGTGCCGCAGGAAAATTATTGGCTGATTTGTAAGGCGATCGCAGTTATTACTCCTGACAATTATTTGTTGGCTGATGTGTCGAGAGATTATCCGGGGTTTTTGCCTGGATGCGAAAAGCATGATGTTAGAAAACACAGCGTTTTTCAGTTAGAATCATTTCCCGCTTTAAAGCAAATTGATGGCAGCGTGGCGGTGCTTTCTGGTTTGTCGGGAAATGTCTATTTTCACTGGATGGTTGATGTTTTGCCGAGGATAGAATTGCTGCGGCACAGCGGTAGGGATTTGGCAGAGATTGATTGGTTTTTGGTGAATAGTTGTCAGCACGAATTTCAGCGAGAAAGTCTGAAAATTCTGGGCATTCCCGAAGAGAAAGTCTTGGAGAGCGATCGCTTGCCTCACATTCAAGCAACAGAGTTAATTGTACCGTCTTTTGCGGGATATTTGGGCTGGCCTTCTGGGTGGGCGATGGATTTTTTGAGGCGCGAGTTTCTCAAGGGAATTATAGCTAGTTCGCGCTATCCAAAACGCATTTATATCAGCCGCAGCAAAGCGAGATACCGACGAGTTTTGAACGAGGAAGATGCGATCGAGGTTTTGGAGAAATCGGGATTTGTTTCTATTTGGCCAGAGTCGATGTCTTTGGCAGAGCAAATTGCTTATTTTTACCACGCTGATGTGATAGTTGCCGCCCACGGCAGCGGGTTGACAAATACGATTTTTTGTCGCCAGGGAACTAAAGTCATTGAGTTGGTGTCGCCTCACTATATCAGCCATTATTACTGGGGAATCAGTCAATATCTGAAGTTGGAACATTACTTTTTAGCTGGTGAGGCTTTTGAATGCTATCCTATTAGACAGTTGATGTATCAGAATTCGCTGACTGAGGATATTTTGGTGAACTTGAGTTCGCTGAAAAGGATGGTTGAGGTGGTGGGTTTGGGTTAGTTGATGTCTGGAGAAAGTTTAATTATGCCCTCGATTGAGAAGATGGAAAAGGCAGCGGTTGATTTGAGTCGGCAAGCAGAAGTTTATTTAGCCGAAGGAAAGTTGAATGAGGCAGTTGCTGCTTGCGAGTCAGCCTTGAAAATTGAACCTAATTTGGCCGCAGCTTGTCAGACGCTGGGAAAGGTGATGCAGGTTCGAGGTGAAATTGAGCAAGCTAAGCAGTGGTATGAAATGGCGATCGATCGCAATCCAAATTTGCCGGAAGTTTATGCGAATCTAGGCAGTTTGTATTCTCAGGGGAAACAGTGGGAAAAGGCGATCGCAAATTGTGAAAAAGCGATTTCGCTAGCGCCGAATTTTGCTGCTGCTTACCGGCAGTTGGCGAGAATTTGGACGCAGTTGGAGAAGCGAGAAGAGGCGGCAGAAAGTTGGTATCAAGCTTTTAATATTGAGCCGAATTGGGCAACTGCTGACGAGCACGTCACTCTGGGAAATAGTTTAGTTGAATTGGGAAAGTTCGATCGAGCTATGGAGTGTTATTCGCGGGCAATTAAGTTAAACCCGCAACTGGCAATAGCTTATCACAATTTGGGAGAAATGCTGGTTGGTCAGAAGCGGTGGGATGAGGCGATCGCCAATTACCGACAAGCCATTACCATCAATCCAAATTCGTTTGAATCTTACCACAGTTTGGGTAAAACTTGGGCAGATCGAGGAGAATGCGATCGGGCGATCGCCTGTTACCGCAAAAGCATCGAACTCAATCCCAACTACGCTCGTGCTTACCTTGGTTTGGGCAATGTTTTCGCGCAAAAGCGCGAGTTGGATGAAGCTATTAAATGTTACCGTCAGGCTCTTGAAATTAACGATAATTCCTACTGGGCATACAATTGCTTAGGGGACGCTTTGGCTCAAAAAAAACTGTGGCCCGAAGCTATTAGTTGCTACCGCAAAGCTATTGAAATAAATCCCAATATTCCTTGGTTTTATGTCAATTTGGGAATTGCTTTAACTTGCGAACAATCCTGGGATGAAGCTGTTAGCGCTTACCTGCACGCGGTTCAGATTGAGCCGAATTTGACGGGAATTAATCAGAGGTTGGGATATGTTTTGCGGAAGCGAAGCGAATCGGGTTTAGACAGCACCATCGAAACTTACTGTCAAGCTATTGAGTTACTTGCCAGCGGGAAAATTTACCACAAATTGCTGGGAATTGAGTTAGATGGAGCGGAGTTTTATATAAATTTAGGCAATAGTTTAGCAAAACAGAAGCAGTTGGAAGGTGCGATCGTATTTTATAGTATGGCACTGCAAATTGAACCCAATGCTGCGGAAGTTGTCGCCCAACTGGATGAGGTTCGGGCAAAACAACAGGAGTTATACGCACAAATTGCCGCTTACCGTCGCCAAATAGAAATCGAGCCGACCAATTCTAAGCCTTACAACGATTTAGGAAATATTTTACCCCAATTAGGGGAATTAGAAGAAGCAATTATTTGCCACCAAAAAGCAAGCGAATTGAGGGGTTGGCCTGAGTGTGCGGCGAAAGATTATCAATTTACCCAAGATTGGTTTACCCACAATATTCCTATTTGGCAACGGCATTTGCAGGAATTTACCGGAATTGCGGATTTTCAAGTTGTGGAAATCGGCAGTTTTCAGGGAATGTCGGCTTGCTGGCTGCTGGATAATATTTTAACTCATCCGACGGCAAAGATTACTTGTATTGATTTGTATTTCCAAGAACATTTTAAGGGCAATATTGTTAAAACGGGAGCAGCAGATCGGGTAATTGAATTAGAAGGTTACTCTCAAAAGTTGTTAATTAATTTGGCTTCTGAATATTACGATGTTGCTTACATTGACGGCTGTCACAAACCCACCAGTGCTCTGCAAGATGCGATTTTATCTTGGAGGTTGGTGAAAGTTGGGGGATTGATGATTTTTGATGATTACGAGTTTACGTTTCCCGACAGCCCGGAGCAAGATACTAAAATTGGGATAGATGTTTTTTTGGAGATGTTTGGAAGTCAGTTAGAAGTAGTACACAAAGGCTATCAACTGATTGTCAAAAAAATCGGCAATCAAAGTTTGGGCGAAGAACAAACTCTTTTGGCTCTGGGTTGGGAAAAGTTGGGGGATGCTGCGGCAAATGCGGGTTATTTGGATGAGGCGATCGAACGCTATCAAACAGCTATTAAAATTAAGTCGGGCAACTACTTAACTTACCACAAGTTGGGTAAAACTCTGCAAGAGAAAGAACTGTTTGAGGAAGCTCGGGCCGCTTACCAAAGGGCGATCGCACTCAACGCTAATTTTAGTTGGGCTTACCACTTTTTGGGGGAAACTTTGCAGGCGATCGAGGAATATGCCGAAGCCGCTGCTGCTTACCGCAAAGCTATTGAGTTAAATCCCGATTTTTGTTGGACTTACAACAATTTAGGCGATGTGTTGATGGAGCTTGCTGAGTGGGAGGAAGCTGCTGTTGCTTACCGCAAGTTAGTTGAACTAAATCCCGATTTTTGTTGGTCTTACGAGAGATTAGGTAAGGCTTTGGTTGCACTGGAAAACTGGGAGGAGGCGGCGGCGGCTTACCGCAAAGCTATTGAATTAAATCCCGATGATTGTTGGCTGTACAATAGTTTGGGGGAAGTTCTGGAAGCACAAGAAAATTGGCCCGAAACAGCAGCGGCTTTCGATCGCGCTATTGAGCTAGAACCCGAGCATAGTTGGCTGTACAAAAAGTTGGGCGATGCACTGCGGAATCAAGGGGAATTGGAAAGGGCGATCGCCATTTACGAAAAAGGTATCAGTCTCGATCCAAAATCATGCTGGTGTTACGAAGGATTGGGTTTGAGTTTAATTGCGAAACAGCAGTGGGAACCTGCGATCGCTAATTTAGTTCAAGCCCTGCAAATTCAACCCGATTTGTTTGAAGCTTACGATAATATAGGTTATGCTTGGGAACAACAAGGAGAAGGTGATGAGAGCGATCGGGCAAAATGCAGCAATCAAATATTACCTTTAAGTGTACTCAAAAAATACTGTGGTTTTACAGAAGATTTGACCGTGGCGGCAGAATCCAATCCGCACCTTACCTGCATTGACATCCATCCTGCGAGTGAAATCAATTTATCTAATTCCAAAACAATCGATAGCAGCCACAGATTTTGGGAACATCAAAGTCATTCCAGAAAAGCTTTTGTTGCCGTATTGCCAAACGGACGAGCTTGGGCAGATGTTGTGACTACCGCCGTCATTACTTCAGACAATAAACTTGTTGCTGATATTTCAATGGGTTGTGCTGAATTGGTAATCACTTCCGACAAATTGCCTGCCGCTGAACACGTCGATGGAAATGTGGCTTTTTTATCTGCTCGCTGGGGTGGAGCCGCTTATTTTCATTGGATATTTGATGTGATTACGCGATTTGACCTTTTGCAGCGGAGCGGATTGATAGAAACTATAGATAAGTTTGTTGTCAATGCCTCGGATTCTTCCTATCAAGCGGAAACTTTAGAGACTTTAGGAATTCCTCAAGAAAAAATTTTAGAAAGTCGCTGCAATTTACACATTACAGCAGATAAATTAATAGTTCCATCAATATCATATGACGGAGCGGGGGCGGTTTCAAAATGGAAGTGTGAATATCTCAAACAGGCATTTTTAAATAAACAACAGGTAGTAAATACAGACTATTCAGAGCGAATTTATATAAGCCGCCAACAAGCATCTTATCGGCGAATAGTCAACGAGGAAGAGCTAATTAAATACTTAGAAAAATTTGGGTTTCGCAGTGTCAAATTGGAAACGATGTCGGTAGCGGAACAAGCATCGTGTTTGGCTGCTGCTAAAGTGGTTGTTGCACCTCACGGAGGGGGGTTGACTAATCTAGTTTTTTGCAGTCCCGGAACTAAGGTAATTGAGATTTTTTCTCCCCTTTACGTTCCGCATTGTTATTGGATGATTAGCAATTTGTGCGGTTTGGAACATTACTATTTAATTGGCGATTTGGTTGATGATGGAACTCCGACCAAACCCTTACATAAAAATATGCGGTTGGATTTGAACTCGCTGGAAAAATTAATGAGTATTGCAGGAGTTTTGCATGGATAATGACTGCCACAATTTGGGTAATTCCCTGCAAGAAAGCGGTCGGTTTGATGAGGCTGTTGCTGCTTACAAAAAAGCTGTTGAATTAAATCCCAGGTTTTCGTGGTCTTATCACAGTTTGGGCGATGTTTTGCTGAAACTTGAAAAATGGGAGGAAGCTGTCGCTGCTTACAAAAAAGCTGTTGAGTTAAATCCAGATTTTTCGTGGTCTTATCACAATTTGGGCGATGCTTTGCTGAAACTTCAGCGATGGGAAGAGGCTGCTGCTGCTTACCGCTGCGAGATTGCACTCAACTCGGATTTTGCTTGGTCTTTTTGCAATTTAGGCGATGCTTTAACTCAACTAAAACAGTGGGATGAAGCTATCGCCGCGTATTTAAAAGCTATTGAAATTGACGGAGATTTGCCGGGAATTTACGAGAAGTTGGGATACGCTCTCGGACAAACAGAGTCTGATTTACAGTCTGTGTTAGAAAAATGTCAATTGGAAGTTACACCGGAAAATGTAGAGTTTTATTTGCAGTTAGGTAAGAATTTAGCAAAGTACGATCGCCCAAAAAGCGCAATTATTATTTACAAATTGCTATTGACAAATAGGTCGAGTTGTGCAGAAGTCTCAGCGGAATTAGAGGAGTTGTTGCAGGAGCAAGAAAAGTGCGATCGCGCATTAGCCTCATCTCGCGCAACTGTCGCCCAAAAACCAGATGATTGCTGGTCTTATTACAATTTAGGTGCTGTTCTGAGCCGCCAAAAATATTGGGAGGAAGCGGCGGTGGCATTTTTTCAAGCAATAGAAATAAATCCCGATCTTCCTTGGTGGTTTTATTACAATTTGTGGGAAGTTTTGGTTAGGCAAAACAAGCTGGATGAAGTGGAGAACTTGTGCCGCGAAGTTGTTGCAGCTAAACCGGAGGCTTTTTGGCCTTATCTGAATTTGGGAGAAGCTTTGACGAGGCAAGGTAAAATTGCGGAGGCGATAGATTTTTATCGAACTGTCAGTTACAAACAAAGTTTTGCATCTATTCTCAGTAAGAGAACAGGCAAGATGCCTGTTCCACAAGCAGATACAGGCAAGATGCCTGTTCCACAAGCAGATACAGGCAAGATGCCTGTTCCACAAACAGATACAGGCAAGATGCCTGTTCCACAAAATTGGAACTTAAAACCAGTCAAAGTTCCTAACTTTATAATTATTGGTTCTCAGCGGTGCGGCACAACTTCTCTGTATACTTATTTAGCCCAACACCCGCAAATTTTGACTCCGATTAAAAAGGAGATGGATTTTTTCTCGTGGCACTTTGACAGAGGGATTGATTGGTATTTGGCTCATTTTCCGCCAATGCCTCCGGGAGAGCAATTTGTAACTGGCGAAGCAAGTCCGAGCTATTTTGACTGCCGGGAAGCGCCGGAACGTCTCTACAGCGCGTTTCCAGAGG
Source organism: Microcoleus sp. A003_D6 (assembly GCF_036702825.1). Lineage (NCBI taxonomy): Bacteria > Bacillati > Cyanobacteriota > Cyanophyceae > Oscillatoriales > Microcoleaceae > Microcoleus > Microcoleus sp. A003_D6. The sequence goes on from NZ_JAUBWA010000112.1 coordinate 12,800, forward strand.
CGAAACTCGTTGTACTTTTGCGAAATCCGGTCGATCGCGCGATTTCTCATTTTTACCGCTTAAAGGGCTTAAATTGGGAAGCGCGATCGCTCGATCGGGCAATTAGCGCTGAAATTGAACGGTTGAATCAAAATCCCGAATACATTATCGGCGAGGAACCGGGGAATTATTTAGCTCGCGGTAGGTACATAGAATTTATTAAAAATTGGCGGGCTTTCTTTCCCCCAGAACAGTTGTTAATTTTGAAAAGCGAAGATTTTTATGCAGGTGCGGCGACTATAGTCCAGCAGGTTTTAGAATTCTTAGATTTGCCGGAATATCAATTGTCTGAGTATCAAAATGCTAATCCCGGTTCTTATCAGCGGGTAAATGAATCGGTTCGCGACAGGTTGAGCGATTATTTCCGACCTTACAATCAGGAATTAGAGGATTATTTAGGGCGAAAATTTGATTGGGAATAAGATAGGACGTACGGTTGAAACCGCACCTATACAAACAAAACCTGCCTCCGCAGGTTGAATAAAAGGCGATTAAAATTAGGTTTTTCTCTTCAGTCTGCGGAGGCAGACATCGTTTGTGTAGACGCGGTTTCAACCGCCGTCTGCTAAGATTAGAACAACTTGTAAGGAGGTAATACCAATGCTGACGATCGAGCTAAGCTAATCCGCATTTAAATTGCACAGTCAAATAAATTTTTCCTCTTGTGGGGTGGGCATCTTGCCCGCCCTCAACATACAAATTAAATGCACAACAGCTTAGATACATTACTTAAGGAACAAGCACTCCAACGCCAAGATCCTGAAGAGCGCTACATCACGGATAGGGTGAACTGGGAACAATACGAGACACTGCTAAATCAAATTGGAGATGCACCTGGATATCGAGTTACTTATTTAGATGGAATTTTAGAAATTATCTTACCTTCTCGCCACCATGAAAATCGAAAAAAAAGCATTGGAAATCTGCTGTTTATTTACTTTTTAGAAGCTGACATCGAATATTTTCCTTTTGGGTCTACAACTCTGCGACAAGAGGAAAAAAGTGGCGGTACGGAACCGGATGAAGCTTACTGTATTGGCACAGATAAAGAATTTCCCGATTTGGTAATTGAAGTGATTGTTACCAGCGGCAGCATCAATAAACTGGAATTGTATAGAAGGTTGAAGGTGCCAGAGGTTTGGTTCTGGCGAAATGATAGATTTTCTATCTACCATTTGCGAGAAGAGATTCCGGTTGAATTTGTGTCGAATTGCGGTTATGAACTAATCACAAACAGCGAATTGCTACCGGAACTTGATATTGAGATGTTGACAGAATGTGTAAAAAATCCTCACCCGCTAGCAGCAGCAAAGGCATGGAGGCGAAATTTGCGTTAGCGAAGACGAGCAACTGACTCGCGCGCGCCCAACTCCCAAGAAAAAACCCGCCGCCCTTGACAAGTCATACTCGTTATGAGTACGCTTAAAGCAAAGGAATTTAACCCAAGTACCAAAGGATTCAAAATCATGCTGGCGAACCAAGAAGGTCAAAGAGTACCCAAAGTCACCTTTCGCACTCGCAAAGACAACGAGTGGGTGGATGTCACCACCGATGATTTATTTGCAGGCAAAACCGTAGCAGTGTTTTCGCTACCGGGAGCTTTTACTCCCACTTGTTCGTCAACGCACCTCCCCGGTTACAACGAATTGGCGAAAGTTTTCAAAGAAAATGGCGTAGATGAAATCGTTTGTATTTCCGTCAATGACGCTTTTGTGATGAACGAGTGGGCAAAAGACCAAGAATCAGACAATGTGACGTTAATTCCCGACGGTAACGGCGAATTTACTCAAGGCATGGGAATGCTGGTAGACAAAACAGACTTAGGCTTTGGCAAACGGTCTTGGCGTTATTCCATGCTGGTAAAAGATGGCGTGGTTGACAAAATGTTTATTGAGCCCGAGGAACCGGGAGACCCTTTCAAAGTGTCCGATGCCGAGACGATGCTCAACTACATCAACTCCGCAGCAGCGAAGCCGAAGGTAGTTTCGCTGTTTACCAAAATGGGCTGTCCCTTCTGCGCTAAGGCTAAGGCAATGCTGACTGAAAAGGGCTTGGATTATGAAGAAATCCTCTTGGGCCGGGATGCCACAACCCGATCGCTCCGGGCTGTGACTGGGGCTACAACTGTGCCGCAAGTATTTATCGACGGCAAGTTGATTGGTGATTCCGAAGCCCTAGAGTCTTATTTGGCTGTTGCTTAGTTAAACAAAAATACTTAGCCTGCGGGTTTGCAGTGCACGCCTTACTCGTTGTAGGGTGTGCAGTTTGCGTCTTTGCCCTATTTGGCGGTATTTAGCCCGATCGAGCTTTCGGGTAAAAAGTTCGATCGCTCTATCGATCCATTCTCGTGCAACAATTACTGGGGAAGTAATATTAAAAACGCAAGAAATGGGAGTGAACGATCGTGGATTTGAGTTTAGTAGCGTCAAATATCTTAAATCCCCCAATATTGGCTTTTTTCATGGGAATGCTGGCAATTTTTCTCAAATCTGATTTAGAAATTCCAGCGCCCATCCCCAAACTGTTTTCGCTGTACCTGCTGTTCGCGATCGGATTTAAAGGTGGCGTCGAACTGTCCAAAAGCGGAATTGACCAACAAGTCGCCCTGACAATTTTGGCAGCGATGCTGATGTCAATGCTAGTACCACTTTATACTTTTTTCATACTGAGGATCAAACTCGACGCCTACAATGCTGCGGCGATCGCAGCCACCTACGGTTCCATCAGCGCCGTCACATTTATCACCGCAACCTCCTTCCTCACAGCACAGGGGATCGACTTTGACGGTTACATGGTAGCCGCGCTAGCATTAATGGAATCCCCAGCAATTATAGTCGGTCTAATTCTCGTGAGTGTATTCGGCGGGGAAGAAGGAAAACGCGAAATAGTTTGGCCAGAAGTGCTGCAAGAAGCCTTCCTCAACAGTTCAGTTTTTCTGCTCATTGGCAGCCTCATTATGGGCATCATGACAGGAGAACACGGTTGGGAAGTTATGAGTCCGTTTACTCAAGACTTATTTTATGGAGTTCTGACTTTTTTCTTGCTAGACATGGGGCTGGTTGCTGCTAGTAGAATTAAAGATTTGCAAGAAGCAGGAATTTTTCTGATCGGCTTTGCAATCCTGATTCCCATAGTCAACGCAGTAATTGCTTTGCTAATAGCCAAATTAATCGGAATGCCGGAGGGAGACACTTTGCTGTTTGCCGTATTGTGCGCGAGTGCTTCTTATATAGCAGTACCAGCAGCCATGCGCCTAACTGTTCCCGAAGCGAATCCCAGTCTTTACATTTCGACAGCTTTAGCAGTGACGTTTCCATTTAATATCATTGTAGGCATTCCCCTGTATCTATACGGAATCAATATGTTTTGGAGGTGAGATAATGGAGTCAGTTAAAAGAGTAGAAATCATAGCCCACTCGGTGGAACTCGGCAGGATTTTAGACGGTTTAGACAAAGCTGGCGTACCCGGTTATTCGGTGATTCGTGATGTCGCTGGAAAAAGCACCAGGGATCACGTCTCCCGCGGTTCATCAATGACGGCGCTGGATAACATTTATGTGCTTGCTTTTTGTGCTCCCGATCAAGTGTCAGCAGTTGCAGAAAACATTAGACCAGTTCTCAATAAGTTTGGCGGGTCATGTTTTATTTCAGATGCGGTGGAATTGCTAATTACTAGGTGTGTTGGGTAGTCAGCAGTCAGCAGTCAATAGTCAATAGTCAATAGTCAGCAGTCAACTGTCAACTATTCCTTCGGTCAACTGTCAACTGTCATCAGCCATTAGAAACCCGGGTTTATTTAATAAATCGGGTTTCTGAATATCTAGCCATTTCACATCAAAATTAGCGACTTCTTCCACATAAAAAACCAGCGAGCTTTTGCATAAGTTTTTTCTGATTATACTAAATCCGGGTTAGCTACCCCCTTGATGATTTCACAGACGTAGGGTGCGTCGCCACGAATAATTCTCGCCCTCAACCAGGATTAAGTGAGCGACGCACCCTACAATTTATAACGGGATAAATAACCCGGATTTGGTATTACTTGAGCGTAATTTAATCGAATACGCTTGAGTTAACGCTTTAAGATGAGTTTGATGTCACGAATTTACGGGAGATACAGGCATCCTCGAGCAGCCTCATTATTCTTAACTGAACCGTATTGTAATTTAATCAACGATAATGTGAGAAAAATCTGTGTTGATTATAGCAATTTTACAATTGTAAAATTATTACCCATTATTAGCCAGCGGTCATTTCAATATTAATTGTCCTTCCCGCCCGCACCAAATTCAGAATTCTTAAGATATAGAAAAGAATCTGTTGCAAAAACAGGCGAGCGTGGTAAATTCTAAGCCACAACAGGCGATCGCCCGATCGACTAACGATATTTTCAATAGGAGTTTAAACATGGCTGCATTAAAAGTCGGCATCAACGGATTTGGTCGCATCGGACGGCTAGTCATGCGTGCCGGCATCAAAAACCCCAACATCGAATTTGTCGGCATTAACGACTTAGTTTCGCCAGACAACCTGGCTTATCTTTTCAAATACGACTCCACCCACGGCATTTACGACGGCGAAGTTGAAAGTAAACCAGACGGGATTGTCGTTGACGGAAATTTTATCCCCTGCACAGCGATTAGAAATCCTGCCGAATTGCCGTGGGGTAAATCCGGCGCAGATTATGTTGTAGAATCTACCGGATTGTTTACAGATTTTGAAGGCGCATCAAAACACTTGACGGCGGGAGCAAAACGAGTAATACTTTCAGCACCGACAAAAGACCCGGAAAAAGTTGCAACATATCTAGTAGGTGTGAACCACCACAAATTTGACCCGACCAAAGATACTGTTGTTTCTAATGCTAGCTGTACGACGAATTGTCTAGCACCAATTGCCAAAGTTATCAACGATAATTTCGGTTTGGAAGAAGGTTTAATGACGACAGTTCACGCGATGACAGCTACTCAACCAACTGTAGACGGGCCCAGCCAAAAAGATTGGCGGGGAGGACGCGGTGCGGGTCAAAATATTATTCCATCTTCGACCGGTGCGGCAAAAGCTGTTACTTTGGTGTTGCCGGAATTGAAAGGAAAATTGACGGGAATGGCTTTGCGCGTCCCAACTCCCGACGTGTCTGTAGTTGACCTTACTTTCAAAACGGGGAAGGAAACTAGCTACAAAGAAATTTGCGAAGCCATGAAAAAAGCTTCGGAGGGCGAACTCAAAGGCATTCTCGGGTATACTGAGGATGCGGTGGTTTCGACAGATTTTCAGGGCGACGCGCGATCGAGCATTTTCGATGCAGGTGCGGGAATTGAACTGAATTCTAAGTTTTTCAAAGTTGTTTCTTGGTACGACAACGAGTGGGGTTATTCTAGCCGCGTGATTGATTTGATGCTGTCGATGGCCGAGAAAGACGGAATTTTGAATAATTAATTTTTTGGGGGTGTGGCATTTTGGGCGGGCTAGAAGCCCACCCCACAAACAAATTCCTAGAATTTTTTGTGGAACGGGCATCTTGCCCGTTCCTGATAATGTTACCTAATGTGAGTTAAACTTTTTTTGTTTCCGATTCGATCGCGATTATGTCTGAATTGCCACTTCTGGACAACGAAACTATTTGGGCTATCCTCAACGAAGAGATAGACGATGCTGCCGTCAACCGATTAGTTTGGCTGTATCTGGGCTACCGCTGCGATGCCGAGACAGGTAAGTGGAACAGTGCTGATGTTGCACCCGAGTGGCGTCTAGAGTACCCGGAACCCCCGGATTTTATTGATTCTAGACCCGCGACGGTGAAATTGACTCGATCGACTCCTCCAGAAAACAAGCAGTTGCTGAAGGAAAAATTGGGGTTTAAGGGCTATAAAATTGGGGAATTCGGGCCGAGACAGACTCGCAGGGCGACGATGGCTAATTGGTTGATGGGTTTTATGGAAGTTGAAAGCTAAAATCTCAAATCTCAAATTGACTGAAATCTGGCTGTTGTTTGAATTATTCTAGGAACAAAACAACTTTGAGGAAAGCTTTATGAAAATAACCTCGATTTCTCGCTTAACCAGCATTTCCCTCGCTGGGCTAATGCTAGCAGGCGTTTGTGTAAGTGCGATCGCCACACCAGCCACCACCCAACCCGCAACCCAAATCGCCGCGACTGCCAAAAAGCGCCTCGTCGTCATGGACTTCGACTACGGCACCACCAACAGCTATTACACTTCCTACAGGGGAGTCGGCGCCGCCAAAGGCATCAGCGAACTGCTAATCAACGAACTCGTCAACAACGGCACTTATAAGGAATACCCTGAAAACCCCGTGACTTCAGTCCGGGGATGAAAGGGCGTTGCAGGATTTATCCTGCCTGTTCTCTTTACCTCAATCCTGAATCTAAAATCCAATCTTTTTAATTCAAAAAACTTTCTTAAAAAGTTGGACAAGACGGGACAATATGGTAAACTAAGACAGTCAAGGTTAAACTCCTTTGTCCGAAGTGAAACAGGAAATGAGACACAGTTTTAGGCATGAACTGGGGGACAAAGTGCGGCGAAAACACTCTAAACAGCCGAAACCGAAAATGTAGGTTTCAATCCAGCAAACATAAACTTTTCTACTGGGAATTGTTAAGTAGGGTAGGGCATACCCAAACTCTAGATAAATATTCTAGTACGCTTTTGGAGATAGACCCGCTGGGCTGTTTCTGAATTGGACTCATCAATTGGTGGTACTCCACGGTTAAAAAGTTTAAGTATTGCCGTGAGGACAGAACATTTTAAGGTCAGTCGCTGAATTAAGAATCCCCTCGGCTTTAGCCAGGGGAGTGTCAAACAGTAGTCGATCGTAGCAAACTCGAACAAGTGCTCAAACAGCAAAATCGCAGCGGTACGATGGATGCCGGCACAGCAGCAGAAATTGGCAAACAATTAGGAGTTGACGCCGTACTCATCGGCACCATTACCCGGTTTAATATCGACAAACAATCCGGCGGCGGCAGTTTCATGGGAATCGGCGGCGGTTCGCAAAAAACGAAAGCTACGGTTCAAATAGACGTGCGGTTAATTGGTACAGCTTCAGGAGATATTCTTGCCACCGCCAAAGCAGTAGGAGAAGCGGATCAAAGCGATTCTAATATTTCCGTTAGGGGTATTGGCGGCAATTCCGGCAGTAGCAATGAAGATTCACTTTTGAGTTCGGCAGTTGACAAAGCCGTATCCCAAATGGTGACTAAACTTGCAGAAGTATCTAAGAAATTAGGTTAGAAATTTTGAAACCTTTTTAGATTTTAGATTGTGAATTATTAAATCTAAAATCTAAAATCTAAAATTAGGTCACCTATTTGCGGGCGATTGTACCAGTTAATCTTAGTTTTGTTTAGGAATCTGCATTTTTAGTTCAACTAAACTCGCTCAAATCTGCTCAACATACTCAAGCATTAACAGTTTAATTAGCATTGGGATTTGAGTCAGAACCAACAGCGCATTTCCCCTGTTGATTCGGGTTGGGAGTCGGGTTAGACGCTACCTTAGAAATGGCATCTTGTTCTTTAATCCATCCGATTTCCCCCGCTTGCAGGTTGGCGATTTCTACTGCATCAACTGTTGGCTTAACTGCGGGGGAAACCGAGGGAGGTGCCACAGCGGGAGGTGAATTTAGTGCAGGTTTTGAAACAGCAGAAAAATCTTTATTTGACTTGGGTTTGGGAGAGTTCGACCGCACTATTTCAGGAATCGAACAAACTTTCACTTCCAGCCAATTGCCTTGAGGCGTAAGCTGTTTTTTTGTCACCTGCAAAACGCTACCTGCCGGGACTGTTCCTTTGACAGTCAACTCACCGATTCCGACTCGCAAATCCAAGCGATCGCCCTCTTTTCCCAATTCCCCCGCCGCAGAACTTTTAATCTCTATAAACGAGCCTTCTTCTAAAGATTTGACCCCAGAAGGTACAGATTCAACAGTTTTCTGCGGCGTACTTCCAATATTAATTAAACCGCGTTTCCCGAAAATCGACTCCCCGGCAGTATCGATCGCCCGACCTACCGGAGGGATGAAAAAATAAGCAAATACACCCCCCAAACCTAATAAAAATACAATTTTCAGCAGCAGCGAAAATAGGCTTTTGCCCTTGTCCGGTGGCTGTACCAACTGCGTTTTCCCTTGAAAATCAGCATCGCCAAGGGCTGTGCTATCGGTCAAATCGGTTGGCGTATCCTCGCTGTCAGCAATTAGTTCGATCGGCACATCTAAAGGTGCGACAGACAATTCTGTAAAAGTATTGCCTTCTTCCCTCAAATGTGCTTGACAGTGAATTAAAGCAACAGTGACATTATCGTGACCGTTTCTAGTATTAGCAATCTCGATCAGCCGATCGCGCGCCTTCGCCACATTAATGCTACCGTCGAGAATTGGCAAAATCTCCGCTTCCCAACATTCCTCAACCCGGTCTTTATCGCTCAAACCGTCGGAACACAGCAGCAAAACGCAATCCTCATCCACCGCAAAACGCTGCACAGTCGGGTGCAGAGTGTTGGAGGAAGTAATGCCCAAAGCTTGAATCAGAGCTCCGGCGGCCACTTGTTCCAAAGCATCCCGGTAGAGGGAGTAGCCCAAACGCACCTCGCGGCAAGCCACATCATCGTCGAGAGTAACTTGATAGCAACCGGTGCGGGTAATCCAGTAAGCCCGACTGTCTCCGACGTGGGCGACGTATAGTTCGTGTATGTGGGCTAAAGCCATAACTAGCGTAGTTCCCATCCGCTGGCGGCCTTGGCGGTGTTCGCTGTCGTTGCGACCGGCTATTTTGTCGTTAGCAGCACAAGCGGCCCGTTCCAGCTTGGAAGTCAGGCTCAGCGGGTCCCAATTAGCTTGATGCAGGGGCATTTGCTGCAACTTGTCGCGCAGCACAGCAATCGCTTCTTCCGAAGCGACTTCGCCCCCGTCTTGTCCGCCGATACCGTCGCAGACGATCGCGCAAGCCGACGATCCCGGGTTTCCTGCGAACACCGTACCGCTGGGCGGATAGCAAGCATCTTCGTTGTGAGCCCGCGCTCGGCCCACATCCGTGCCCGTGGCAATCTCAACATGACGATCGTACGATCGGCCGCATTTTGCCAGAGCTTTATCCAACTGGCCCATCAGTTGTTCGCCGTTGCGCACTTGACCGGCCACCATTTGCTGGCAAAGTTGCCTCAAAAAATTGGCAATCGCCGGGTGAGCATCTTCGAGCCACTGCTGCCACAATTTGCCCAACTGCGACAAATTAGGCGGTTTGCGATCGGGCTGCAATTCCAGAAACCGCACCAATTGCCCTTCCACCCGCAGCAGTTCTGGAGTCAGCAGCGTCGAAGCCACGCCCTGAGCGATACACGGCTGCCACAACTTGGCAATTTGCCACAGCCAATTGAGCTGGCGCATCGCGGCGGCTCCTTTCCAGGAGTCGGCCAATTCCGGCATTAAAGATTCCGTCACCTTCAAAATCGGCCCGTTTTCCAGCAGCCAGATATCTCCCGAGAGCTTGCTCGTCTGCGAGGATACCAGCCCGTATACTTGAGGTACGTGCAACTGATAGGCAAACAGTCTCAAATAAGGAGTGACAACACTCGGAATCTCTTCGGGCAGTTCCGGCAACTGTTCGGGTTGAGTATCGACAAGAAGTCGATCGCGCTTGACCAAGTAGCGACCAGCGATCAGATCGCCGGGCCTACACCCTTTGATCCCTTCACCTAAAGCCCATAAGTAGTGTTTTGCCACAGAGTTTTGCATAAGGGTTCCTGACGCCTTTGGACAAGCGTGCCGATCTGAACTATTTTAGCGCTTGAACCTCGACGGGTTGATACGTGGCGATGATTTTACACCCCGCTTTCTCAGCAGACGGGGAGGCTTAAGACTTCGCAGTCCTAATATCCTGATTTTTCAGGTTCCCAGGCTCACCACGTTTGCACTTTTATGTGCGCTGCGAGCTCTCCTGACAATGTTTTAGGCGTGACTTCCCCCCAGTGTAGGGGTAGATTTTAAAGTCTTGTACTGACACGAACAGTCTACCATTTTGTTGACCTCCGGATAAATCTTGCTATCATTTGTCAGGGTTCAACGCTGGCGCGACACCGCAGTCAAGGGCTTGAGAGCAGGCTGTTTTCAGCATATTCCCGATCGTGCCAATTTCTGAATAAATCGCGGCAGTTAACGGAATTGAGGTTTTAGACTGATTGTAATGGTACGATCTAGATACGCAGAAATCACCTGAGCCGACAGGGATAAATATCAATTCTCGGTTTTTTCGCGAAGGGCGATCGGTGCCTCGCGCCTGAGCTTGGCAAGTAAAGTTAATTTAACTAATGTGAATGGTAAGTCCCGCGCTCTACCGGAGGTGAGCGTCGGGATGAAAATGAACCAAAAAATAACTTGAGCGACAGCGAATCAATA
>NZ_JAUBWA010000113.1:0-23094 GCF_036702825.1 Microcoleus sp. A003_D6
GTGATAGCACAGACGTTGATTTTTGTCAAACTTTTTGTTAAGAAAGATGTTTATAAAGCATAGCTTTTTAAGGGGGGTTAGGGGGGATCTGTCTTAAGTGAACGGTATTTAGCAATTCCGGCCTTACTCAAAGTATTAGAATTAAACGGAAGCATTGTCACTATTGATGCCCTGGGCTGTCAGAGGTCAATTGTGAAGTCAATTGTCGAACAAGGAGGAGATTACGCAATCACATTAAAAAATAACCAGCCATCTCTGTATGCCAGAGTAGAAGAGCTGTTTAAACAAGCAATAAAAAAAGGATTTTCTGGCTTTACACGACAGCTTACTCGACAAAAAAAGAGAGTAATTATGGTCGCTCAAAAATTCGAGATCACTTAATGTTAAGTGATATAAAAGAGTTAGTTGACCCGACAATAAGTGGGAGAAACTTCACAGTATCGGTATGAGAGAATCCGTGCGAATAGTGAAGGGAAAAACAACTATTGAAACTCGCTATTACATTAGTAGCTTAGAAAAAAATGCTCAAAAATTTGGCGAATCAGTCCGCAGTCATTGGGGGATAGAAAATTCTTTACATTGGGTATTAGATGTGGGTTTTTGTGAAGATGATTGTCGGATTAGAAAAGATAATGCTCCGCAAAATTTTGCCATTCTTAGACACATCTCTCTCAATCTTTTGACAAGAGAAACAACCTCAAAAACTGGAGCAAAGAATAAGCGACTTCGAGCCGGGTGGGATGATGACTATTTGACCAAAATTCTCGCTGTTTCAGTTGACTAAATTCTCATAAATAACTCATTACTAACTATTATGCAACTTATCAACAGTGGTTGTAAGCTTTTTATTGCCTCAAAAATGGCAGCAAGTAAAAACCAGCATTAATCAGTTCCTCTTTTGTCTAAAAAGTCATTACAAAGTGTGTCTATAGCTTCGGAAAATGGTGAATTTATCTTAAAATATACTAACCACCGATGAACAGTGTTCAATAAGATGCGTTCCCTCTGGGTTCTAAGCTGTAGGTTTGTACGATCGGAGGTGAGGTGAGATTTTTGGCAATGGTGTATTGATTGCGAAACTGTACCAGTTCGCTAAAGGTGGGATAGTCATTTTTCAGGAGTTTGATGATGACAGGTAATTGGTCTTTGTTACGGATGGCTCGATATACTAAGGTGCGACTTCCTGAATAAACTGTGGAGACAATGTGATAGTTGGGAATTTGAACATTTGTCTCAGGATTGCTGTTTTTTTCGGAGTAATTCATGGTCTTTGTTCTTTGATAATTAATCGGTGACGAATGGGTTAAATGAGTCTGAAGGAGCGGGAAAAATTAACTTGTCATTTTGCCTTGATGGGTAAGACGATGAGAAATTCAGTTCCTTCTCCTAGTATAGAGTTGACTTGGATGGAACCGCTATGTTTTTCGACGACAATTTGACGGGCGATCGCCAATCCCAATCCCGTCCCTTTCCCTACAGCTTTCGTCGTAAATAAGTGGTCAAAAATCCTTTCTTTTACTGCTTCGGAAATTCCCAGTCCGTTGTCAGCGATCGCAATCCTGACATACTTATCTTCCAGAGATGTGCTAATTGTAATGCGATTGGGAGCCTGTTTAATCTCATCATAACTGCGTCCCTTATTTGATTCATCTAAAGCATCGATCGCATTAGCAAGAATATTCATAAATACCTGATTTAACTGACCGGGAAAACAATCAATCGCAGGGATATTACCGTAATTTGTGACAACTTCAATCGCGGGACGAGTGTCATTAGCCTTGAGGCGATGGCGTAATATCAAGATGGTGCTATCAATTCCTTCGTGGAGGTTAAATTTTTGTTTTTGGTCGCTATCGGCACGGGAGAAAGTACGGAGACTCTTGCTGATAGACTTGATGCGATCGCCTCCATCCTTCATCGCTCTAATTAACTTGGGTAAATCATCCCGTAAATATTCCAGGTCGATTGTCTCTAATTCTTCTTCAATCTCCGCCCCAGGTTGGGGAAATTTCTCGTTGTAGAGGTCAATCAACCCAAATAGGTCATTGATGGAATCTTGGACAGCACCAACGTTGCCAATAATACAGCCGACGGGATTGTTGATTTCGTGGGCAACTCCGGCGACTAAGTTACCCAGTGCTGACATTTTTTCACTTTGGACTATTTGGAGTTGAGCTTGCTGCAAGGCAAGTTCGGCTTTTTTGCGATCGCTAATATCCAAAAATAATCCATCCCAAACTACTGAATCATCGGCGAATCTTTGGATTTGAGCTTCGCCATGAATCCATTTGACGATTCCAGAGGGGGTGACAATTCGCCCTTCCCATTGCCAAGAAGATCGGGTTTGAATGACTTGAGTTTGGGACTCTAGAAAACTGGCGATGTCATCTGGATGCACTATATTTTGGAAAAACTGCCAATTGGACATAGCTTGCTCTGGGGTAATTTCGAGCAGGCTGTAACAATCGGCACTGATGTAGATCAACGATATAACCCCATCAGGATTCATCCGATATTGATAAACCACTCCCGGCACGTTGTCTACTAAGTTATGAAAGCGAGACTGGGCGGCCTTCAACTCCCAAAGCGATCGCTCTAGCTGTTGGGCATTTTCCTGCGATCGCTCATACAATTGAGCATTTTCCAAAGAAATTGCCGCTTGAGCACAGAGTAAATTTAGCAGTTCCACGCGATCGCTCGTGAACACCCCCATTGTTAACTTATTTTCGAGATATAAAATGCCCAGTAATTTACCTTGATGCAAAATCGGGCTACACAAGATACTTTTGGGCTGCTGACGGATGATATAGGGGTCATTGGCTAAGGTGATATCTGCGATCGCATTAACTAGCACAATAGTCTGCCTGTTGCGCTTGACATTGTAAATGAGCTTGTGGGGAATATCCTGACTGTCTTCAATGGGAAGACTTTGCAATACAATCGGTTGTGTTCCCTGGGTAATTGCGCCTTTAACTAATAGATGATTGTCTTGCAACAGCATTAACACGCATTTATCAGCCCCCGCATTTTCAATAACAATGGAAAGCAACGATGAAAGCAGTTTGGATAGTTCGATTTCGCCAGAAATAGCTTGGGAAGCTTTGAGAATGGAAGCTAAATCTAGAGCCATAGAAGCACTACTACTGGATGTGGCAGAACTGGCAGATGTGACAGTCCCGGTGGTGAAGATGGTTTCATCCGTGGAAAGGGTCGAACGGGTTTGTTGTAATATCGGAGCAAGTAATTGCCGATAGCGTGTTTCTAAGTCGGCGACTTTGGCTTTTGCACCCCAGCGAGAATAGCCATAGTAGGCATGGGTGAGGTAGTCTTGGGCAATTTTTTCTTTGCCCCAATCGAGGTAAAACTTGGCGGCGAGTTCGTTAGCTAACGCTTCTTCATGGGTATAACCGTTGACATTGGCACCAGTAATGGCGCGATCGTAGAGTTCCAGCGCTGTTGCTCGTTGGTGCAGCACCCGCGCGGTTTCAGCCGCAACTAAATCAACCTTGTGCTGAAAATTCTCCGGTGCATGGGTAGCCCAGAGAGTGAGCCGTTGCTGTTGCTGCTCCACATCGGCTAACCGTTGGGCTAACACCGCAGAATCAGCAGTAGGATGCAGGGACAACAGGGCTAATGCCCGATAGAACGGAACCTGAGTCAGGACGAACGATCCACCGATAGCCTGTTCATATTGGGCAGCCAACTCGGCACAGGTAAGCGTGACCTCGTAATCATTAAATAGATAATGCAAGATGGTTTTTGCAGTATAGAACAAAAAGAGTGCTGTAAAGGCCTGGGCTGCCTCCATCGGAGCCACTTGTTCCTGCTCGTTGAATCTCTTCCCAATCAGTTGTTTGGGGTCAGCCACATCCCCCATCAAATTTTCGACAAACTGTCCCCACAAGGAAGTGATAAAGTATGAGATTTCCTGTTGCAAATTATGGGTGAGTTGAATGTAGTAGTCTTGTTTTTTATAAAAATTAGCAAATGGTTCTCCTATAATGCAAATATTCATGCAATACTGAGATGCACAATAACAAGCATATTCAACATCACCTGTTTCTAATCCTGTTTGAACACTGTTAGCCAGACACTCAATGCGATCGCGTTCTCTTTCTTTCCAGTGCCGAATGAAACCATGAAAGACGTTATTAACTTTACAGGTCAACTCAGCATTTTCATTCTGCTCCAACACATACATCGCTAATGTACCAAAGCGATAACCTAATTCGAGATCGGCAGCGGTGGCACAGAGCGACATCCCATAGAGCGAATAAGCTAATGCACCCAAGGCTGAGTTGCCATGAGTGACGGACAGATTCAGCATCGTCACAATTACTTTAGGCAATAATTCAGGATTGGTAAAGAGGGCTGGTGCCCAGAGATTACTCAGTAAGCTCAAAGCTCCTTGGATGCGGCGATCGCTGAGGGCGGGTAGAATGTAGAGCCGATCGATATCGATGTTGGGTAAGGGAGCAGTGTCGATGGTAATTTCCAGTAATGCCAGCACTTCTAGACCCACATCTAACGCGGCGGGAAACTGTTTTTGGGCAACCAACAGTCCAATCCGAATCTCGTAGGCTTTCAAGCGATCGAGAATGGTTTGGGCTTGCTGGATGACGATTTCAATCTGCTGTTCGGCAGCAGCAAATTGGGTATTGAGATAGTAAACTTCCGCCAGCAAGGTGTGCAGTTGCAGCATCAGTGAATAATGGGTTTGCCACGCCTCGGCACTCATTAGACCAAGCGCAGTTTGCAAATAATTACAAGCGGCATCGTATGCCACCGATGCTTTGGCTTTTTGCGCCGCCGCTAAATTCATCTGAGCCAGGTCTTCCCGTTCTTTGGCATCTTGTAGCAAAGGAATTCCCACATTCAACTGGTTAATGATGTTGAACAGGTTTTGCTCTCGCTCTTGTGCCGATATATTCTGCAAAAGTAACTGCCCGATTTTGAGGTGGGTGGCTTGTTTTTCATCCTCTGGAATCAAGGAATAAGCTGCTTGCTGTACTCGGTCATGTAAGAATTTGTAGGTAACAGTTTGTTGATTTTCTTGAGGAATTGCTTGAGTTTCTTGCCCGACATAAAACTTATAAACATCACTAATCGGTAAAATTAACCCTTCTTGTAGTGCTTTCCACAAAGCAGCCGCCGTCTCAATTTCTGATTGTTCTGAAACAATTGCCAATATTTCTAAATCAAAAGAATTGCCAATACAAGCAGCTAGCTGCAATACATCTTGAGTCGAGGGCGGTAGTTTTCCTAACTGCAACGCCATGAATTCAACAACGTCATCCGTAACCGCTTCAGTCTTCACTTGTGCTATGTCACATTGCCAACAGCCTAACTCCACATCAAATTGAATAAATTTTTCTTGATACAATGCTTTGAGAAACTGTGTGGCAAAAAATGGATTTCCCTGAGTTTTTTTAGAGGTTAATCTAGAAAGATTCCATCCCAAATCTTCTGAACATTTGAGCGTGTCAGCAACTAATTGATTGATTGATTGTGGCTTGACTTAATGGTGCTAAAGTAATTGTGTTAATTGTGAAAAGTGTTTTTTGTAGTTCGTTCAAAGTCAATACTAATGGATGTCCTGGTGTCACTTCGTTATCACGGTACGCACCTATGATGAAAAGATAACTTGTCTCAGCTATTAATAGCTGCATTAAATTCAGTGATGCTGAATCTGCCCATTGCAAATCATCTAAAAATATCACTAGGGGATGTTCGGCACTGGTGAAGACTTGAGTAAATTTTTGAAACAGTAAATTAAAGCGATTTTGGGCTGCTGTTCCTGATAATTCTACTGCTGGTGGTTGTTCGCCAATAATTCTTGATAGTTCGGGAATGACTTCAATAATGACTTGCCCATTTTCCCCAACAGCCTCTAAAATCTGATTCTTCCATTGCTTTAGTTGGACATCACTTTCTGTGAATAATTGCCCCATTAAATCCCGAAATGCTTGTACAAAAGCACTGAATGGAATATTGCGTTGAAATTGGTCAAATTTTCCTTTGATAAAATAACCGCGTTGTCGCACAATGGGTTTATGAACTTCGCTGACAACGGCGGTTTTCCCAATACCCGAAAAACCTGCTACCAGCATCATTTCTGTTGCACCCTGACTGACTCGCTCAAATGCTTGCAGTAAAGTTTCTGCTTCGGTTTCTCGTCCGTAGAGTTTGTCGGGGATAATGAAGCGATCGCACACATCACGCTTGGCAATTTCAAAGTCTTCAATCTCACCAGTTGCTCTTAGCTGCTGCAAACTTGTTTCTAAATCAAATTTCAATCCTAATGCACTCTGATATCTGTCTTCAGCATTTTTTGCCATCAATTTCTGGACTATTTTTGATAGCACTGATGGAATAATGGGGTTGATTTCACGTACAATATCTGCTGTTTTAGCAAGATGACAATGCACTAATTCCATTGCTTCATTTGTGGAAAATGGCAATTTTCCTGTGAGTAATTCAAAGAAAGTTACACCCAAAGAATAAAAGTCAGTCCGATAATCAATTCCCCGGTTCATTCTCCCGGTTTGTTCGGGGGAGATATAAGCGAGCGTTCCTTCTAACACATTGGGATTGATTAATGTTTGCGTTTCTCGCGGTAACAAGGAAGCAATGCTAAAGTCAATTAATTTAACTTGTTTGGTTTCGGGATTAATCAAAATATTGCTGGGTTTGATGTCTTTGTGAATAATCCGCTCGCGATACAGTATATCTAAGGCATTGCACAGTGCGATCGCTATCTGTAAAAACTCTGTCAATGAGAAGGTGTTTTTCTCTTTCTGGGCCCATTCGTGAAGAGAAATACCCCCAAAATCTTCCATGACTAACGCATAGCTATTTCGATACTGTTCCAGACTATAAGTTTGGACGATCAGAGGTGAGGTGAGATTTTTAGCAATGGTGTATTGATTGCGAAACTGTACCAGTTCGCTAAAGGTGGGATAGTCGTTTTTCAGGAGTTTGATGATGACAGGTAATTGGTCATTGGTACGGAATGCCCGATATACTAAGGTGCGACTTCCTGAATAAACTGTGGAGACAATGTGATAGTTGGGAATTTGAACATTTGTCTCAGGATTGCTGTTTTTTTCGGAGTAATTCATGGTCTTTGTTCTTTGATAATTAATCGGTGACAAATGGGTTAAATGAGTCTGAAGGAGCGGGAATAATTAACTTGTTTATGCCGCCTTGATGGGTAAGACGATGAGAAATTCTGTGCCTTCTCCTAGTATAGAGTTAACGTTCAGGGAACCGCCATGTTTTTCGAGGACAATTTGACGGGCGATCGCCAATCCCAACCCGGTGCCTTTACCAACGGCTTTGGTCGTAAATAAATGGTCAAATACTCGCTGTTTTACTACCTCAGACATTCCCATTCCATTGTCTCGAATGCGAACGATCGCTTGTTGACCCGAGTCATCCAATTCTGTTTGGATTTCAATTCGGTTCGGATTGGCTGCGATGTCTCCAAAAGTGCGTTTCTGGCTGGCTTCTTCCAGTGCGTCGATCGCATTTGCCAGAATATTCATGAAAACCTGATTCAGTTGTCCGGGAAAACATTCCAGGATGGGGATGTTTCCATAGTTAGTTTCAACTTCGATCGCGGGTCGAGATTCCGAAGCTTTGAGGCGGTGTTTGAGAATCAGAATCGTGCTATCAATGCCTTCGTGAATGTTGAACGGAACTTTGTAGTCTTTATCGGCTCTAGAGAAGGTGCGGAGGCTGGTGCTGATGCTGCAAATGCGATCGACTCCCAGTTGCATCGAACCAATCAGTTTGGGTAAATCTTCGCGCAGGTAATCCAGCTCGATCGCATCAATTTCTTCTTGAATTATGGCGCTGGGATTGGGATATTCTTGCTGATACAAATCGATCAATCCAAAAGTATCTTTAACATAATCCAGAGCGGGTTGCAAATTGCCAGCAATAAAACCAATCGGGTTATTGATTTCGTGCGCCACACCTGCTACCAAATTACCCAAGGCAGACATCTTTTCACTTTGAATTATTTGCAGTTGGGCTTGTTGTAAATTAGTTATGGCCTCTTCCAAAGCTTGCGATTTTTGCTGAATGGCGAGTTCAGCGGCTTTGCGATCGCTAATATCTCGCATCGCCACTACCGCACCAATTTTGTTGCCCAAAGGATCGAAGATCGCTTGCCCGCTAGCTAACAAAAATCTGGTAGAACCTTGCTTCGGCGCAATAATCATTTCTGCATTTTCGACTATTTCCCCTTGAAAGGCACGGAACAGAGGAACTTCCGTTTTTGATAAGAGTGTTTTGCCATCCGGTTGATAGAGATCGAAGTATTCTGCCCACTGTTGTGGCGGTAATGATTCCACTGGTAAGCCATGAAACTCGCGCGTTGCATTGTTGAATAAGATCAAGTTACCGCTGGCATCACAGACCACAATTCCATCTGTAATATTGTGAATTATGGCATTCAAAAACTCTCGTTCTTTCGCTAAAGAGGCTTCGGCTCGTTTACGATCGCTAATATCTATCGTCATCCCATCCCACACAATCGATCCATCGGCTTGCAATTCTGGTCGGGATGCGACTTGAATCCATTTCAGATTGCCAGACGGGGTAACAATCCGCCATTCGTGTTTAAATGGCGTTAGGGTTTGAGCAGAATGTATGAATGCTTGGGTGATTCTTGGACGATCGTCGGGGTGTTGCATCGCTTGAAAGTCTTTTGCTCCCGTCATCAACTCTTCGGGTGTCACCTCATAGAGAGTCGCGCAACCAGAACTAACATAG
The DNA here is from genome assembly GCF_036702825.1 of Microcoleus sp. A003_D6. Lineage (NCBI taxonomy): Bacteria > Bacillati > Cyanobacteriota > Cyanophyceae > Oscillatoriales > Microcoleaceae > Microcoleus > Microcoleus sp. A003_D6. The sequence goes on from NZ_JAUBWA010000113.1 coordinate 8,782, forward strand.
GGTACTGAAATCGAACCATCAGGAGCGAGCCGAATCTGGTAAATCATTCCAAGCAGGTTATCCGCCATTTTCTGAAAGCGGGCTTCAGTCAAACGCAATTTTTCTAGGGATTGTTCTAACTCTTGCGCGTATTCCTGCGATCGCTGGTAGAGCCGAGCATTTTCTAAAGAGATGGTGGCTTGGGCACAAAGCAAGTTGAGGATATGCAGGCGATCGCGACTGAAGGCACCGATCGTCAGATTGTTTTCCAGATATACAATACCGAGCAACTTTCCCTGATGCAAAATGGGACTGCACAAAATACTTTTGGGTTGTTGCCGCCGGAAATAAGGATCGCTGGCAAATTCAGTGCTAGCAGCAGCATCCATCAACACGACAGGTTCTAAGCGGTTTTTGACAGCGTAAATCAGTTTGAGGGGGATATCCTGGCTTTCCTCCACTGAAATTCGTTGCAAGACTATGGGTTCTGCCCCGACGGTGGCAAGCCCTTTGACTAACAGGCGATCGTCTCGCATCAGCACCAGCACGCACTTGTCGGCTCCTGCATTTTCGATGACGAGTTGCAGCAGAGTCGAGAGGAGTTTGCCTAATTCAATTTCCCCAGAAAGGGTTTGGGAGGCTTTGAGAATAGCAGCTAAATCGAGGGAATCTGAGATGCTGCTGGAGGAAGAACTGGTGGAGGTAACTGTTCCCGCGGCGAAGACAGTTTCATTGACTGAAAAGGCAGAGCGAGCTTGCTGAAGAATTGGGGCAAGCAGTTGAGGATAACGGGTTTCTAAGTCTGCGACTTTGGCTTTAGCACCCCAACGAGCATAGCAATAGTATGCCTCGGTCATGTATTCCTGAGCGATGCGCTGTTTACCCCAGTCGAGGTAGAATTTGGCGGCGAGTTCGTTGGCGAGGGCTTCTTCCTGGGTGTATTTGTTTGCTTTGGCGGTGGCGATCGCGCGATCGTACAACTCTACGGCTTCTCCCCTCTGGTTCCCAACACGGTACCGCTCTGCTTCCACCAAGTCATATTTGTGCTGGAAATTCATGGGAGCGCGAGCTGCCCAGTTCTGCATCTTGGCTTGATTTGCTGCTACATTTGCCAAATATTCAGCATAAGCAGTTGGATTGGAACTAGCCAGTTCAGGACAAACAGCGAGTTTCACCAAAGAATCGTAAAGATAATAAATCGCTATCGTTGGCGTTGCTGATATATTCTTCAGGTGACTTGCACCTTGATTTCCCGCCTCCAGTGCCAGCGCATAACTCTCAAACAGATAGCAAAGATTGAGCTTTTGGACGTAAAATACTGCCAAAGTAGTAAAATCATTATTAGAGCGCAAAAACTCAATTGTTTGATTTTCATCACAGGCTTCACCTGTCAACACACAAGGATCGTCAACCCTTCCTAGCAAATTTAGGACAGGTTGGTGATACATTTGATGCCAGTACAATGCTTTACTTTGACCGAACTTTTGGATGGCCAGCTCGTACTTCTTCATTTCTTCGGCAACCTCGCTTAAAGGATTGCCCAGAAAGTAAGAGTGATAGCAGTACATTAAAGCCGAATAGGAAGCATATTCTAGATCGCCTGTCTCAACTCCCGCTTGATATCCTTCTAGGAGAGGTTGAACTGTTCCCCGCAGATGTTCTTTCCAGAATCGGATGTGACCGTTGAATACTTCCAGAACTCTAGATTTTACGGTTTTATAGTTATAATTATAAATTATATCTAAGGCAAGTTTACCAATAAAATAGCCTTCTTCAATTTCATCCATATCGACCAGCATAAATCCAAAGCAAGCATAAGCGTAGGGAGACCAAGCAAGGCGACCCTTTTGGATGGATAGTTCTATCTTTTGGGAGAGAATCAGAACAAACAGTCTGATATTAGTGAAGTAAGCTGCTGGTACAATGAGCATTAGCAGATCCATGATGGCAATGCTTGCGGGATCGTCCATTTCCGGCTGGTTAAGTAACTCTTCCCTGCTGCGAGAGAAGATGCAATGTCTGGTTTTCTCTATCGCCTGTCGAACATCGTTTGAGGTAATTTTTTCGGGGAAAAAGACTCCTAATTCTTGCAGCACCTTCAAGCTAATATTTGTGACTTCAGCCAACTGATTTTGGGCAATTAAGATTTGAATTTTAACTTGATAAAGCTTGATTTTGTCTAGCAAAATATCCATATTTTGCATAGCACTATCGATCAGTTTGTTCGCTTGTTCGCAGTCACCGCTTAAATAGTTAACCTCTGCACCTGCTTCATAGAGAGCTTTAGCTAGAAGATACTGGTTTTGCCAACAGTCGGAACTTAAAAGCTCCAATCCCTTTGCTAAATACTTCTTTGCTGCGGCGTAAGCTGTTGAGACTTTGGCTTTTTGGGCAGCCATTAAGTTCAACTGTGTCAGTTCCTCGCGTTGAGACTCCTTGGTGATTAAATGGCTTCCTTGATTGAGCTGGCTGACGATTTTAAAGACTTTCTCTTCTCGCTCTTCAATGCGAGTGCCCCCCAGCAAAAGTTGTCCGATGCGAAGATGAGTAATTCCTTTTTGTGCCTCGGGAATCAGGGAATAGGCGGCTTGTTGGACGCGATCGTGCAGAAACTTGTAGGTCAGTAATGGGGAATGGGTGATGGGTGATGGGATTGATTCATACCGATTCCCGATTCCCGATTCCCGATGACCGTCTGCTTGATAAAACTTATAGATTTCGCTTAGCGGCAGGATTAGCCCTTCCTGCAATGCCTTCCACAAATTCGCTGCGGCTTCGGTTTCCGATTGTTCTGAGACGATCGCCAACGTATCCAAATCAAACTGATTGCCAATACACGCGGCAAGTTTGAGGACATTTTGAGTGGCTTCTGGCAACTTTTGAAGCTGAATTGCCATGAACTCTACAACATCATCCGTGAGCGCGAGCGATCGCACCTGCGACACATCGCACTGCCAATAGCCTGCACCCCAATCAAAGCTAATCAGTTTATCTTCATACAACGCCTTGAGAAACTGCGCGGTAAAGAACGGGTTGCCCTGAGTTTTTTGGTAGATTAATTCAGTTAATGGCAAAGCCATTTCTGCTGAACAAGTCAAGGTATCGGCAATCAAACGATGCACATTTGCTTGATTTAAGGGTACCAGCGTCAGAGTGTTGACGATCGCCTCTGCCTTCTGTATCTCTCCTAGCGTCAGCATCACAGGATGCGCTGGCGACACCTCATTATCGCGATACGCTCCAATCAGCAGCAGGTAGCCGATTTCACTCTGGCTCATCAACACCTGCATCAAGCTCAAGGAAGCCGAATCTGCCCACTGCAAGTCATCCAAAAACATCACCAGTGGATGCTCTTTAGTCGCGAATACCCCAATAAACTTCTGAAACAGAAAATTAAACCGATTCTGCGCGGCACTGCCTGAGAGTTCAGGAACGGGCGGTTGCTTGCCAATGATGCGCTCTAATTCTGGGATCGCCTCGATCGCCACTTGCCCGTTTTCACCCAATGCGTTCAGGATGCAGTTTTTCCACTGCAACAGTTGCTCGTCGCTTTCACTCAGCAACTGTCCCATCAAATCCCGCAGGGCTTGCACAAACGCAGACAGGGGAATGTTGCGGTTGAACTGGTCATACTTGCCCTTGATAAAGTAGCCTCTTTGACGGACGATCGGCTTGTGTACTTCATTAACCACGGCTGTCTTGCCGATACCAGAAAAGCCCGCAACCAGCAGCAGTTCAGTCTTGCCCTCACTGACGCGGTTAAACGCACTCAGCACCTCAACGACTGCCGCTTCTCTGCCGTAGAGACGTTCGGGAATCAAAAAGCGATCGGATATGTCGCGCTGTCCCAGCGTAAACCGGGCATAGTTTCCCTTCTCTTGAGATTGAGTCAGACATAGTTCCAGGTCATGCTTCAGCCCTAATGCGCTTTGGTAGCGGTCTTCGGCGTTCTTCGCCATCAACTTGGCGACGATTTCCGAGAGAATCGGTGGAATAGCGGGATTGAGGCTGTGGATGGATGGCGGTTGCTTTACCAGATGACAATGCACCAATTCCATCGGATCGCTGGACCCAAAGGGCAGTTGCCCCGTTAGCAGTTCAAAGAACGTCACGCCCAGTGAGTAGAAATCGCTGCGGTAGTCAATTGCCCGGTTCATGCGTCCAGTCTGTTCGGGGGAGAGGTAAGCCAGAGTACCTTCGAGAATGTTCGGGCTCTGAATTTCTGGCGTTTCGCGCGGCAGCAGCGAGGCAATGGAGAAGTCAATTAGCTTGACTTGCTTGGTGTCTGGGTTAATCAGGATATTGGCAAGTTTGATGTCTTTGTGGACGATCCGGTTAAGGTAGAGGTCGTGCAGGATGTCGGAGATTTGCAGCGCGATCGGGCAGAATACATTGAGGCCCAGGGGTTTGCCCAGCGCGAACTGGCGCAGCGAGATGCCGCCAAAGTCTTCCATCACCAGAGCGTAGCCGTTACGGTAGGGTTCGAGACTGTAGGCTTGAATGATGCCGATCGAGCTCAGATGTTTGGCAATGGTGTATTGATTGCGAAACTGCACGAGTTCGCTGAAGGTAGGATGCTCCTCCCTCAACACTTTGATGACTGCGGGTTGCTGGTCTGCTGTTCTCCGTGCCCGGTATACGAGCGTGCGGGAGCCGGAGTAGAGTTGCTCCGTGATGTCATAGTTGTCAAGGGCGATCGCGCGGAGCGTAAGCATAAAACCCCTCAATTTATCTTACAAAATCAGTTTCCTTGCGCCGAATTCCCCGCTTGATATTTAGGGGGAAAAAGAATAACACAATCTAATTCCTAAAGTAACATTCCTGGGGCTGAGTTAAGATTATCTTAATTAATTATTTACAAATAATTCACGCAATAACGCTGTTTGTTGAGCCTAAGTAAGTAAGCACGGCGCCGCGTACAGTACATTTACGGATATTTCAAATTAAGCTAAAAAATACGCAACTGCGATACTTATACCAATTTTAAAAAAGAATGCAACAGTATTCTTGTTCCCCCGGCAATGCAGCGGGGGGGCTAGGCGGGTCGAAGAGTGTTGCACGATTTTAGAGAAATGGTATTAGTTTATAATTGATGCTGGCTGGTACGTTTTTCGGTGTTGGTTAGAATACTTTGGGTTGAAATACGGGAAAGTAACTGTTGGGATACCTCCCCATCCATTGATGTCAACTTAACGCCAAACAGAGAGTCGGACAGGTGTTAAAACCCCTGTCTCAAAGCTAAATTCCTCCCTAGGAGGACTGATGAGTTTAAACTTTCTTCTTCAGTCCTATGCAAGAGGAGTTTAGCTATTAGCCAGGGACTTCAGTCCCTGGCGGGCTTTCGGTTTAAGTTGACACCAATGCTCCCCATCACACGTCTCAAAATTGTTCTAACTGCGGTGAAAAAGTGCAAAAGTCCCTATCTACTCGCACTCATGTAACAAAAACGATCGCCGCAAGCTGACTTTGACTTACACCCTGCACGATTCCTAAATAATTGTTGCCTGACTTAATTGCCGCAGAAGCGATGCTTGCACCTGCATCCAACTGCAAACTCACAGCTTCAAAAGTCAAGTTTGCAAATGCGATACCGTCGGTTAAACCAATTTTATCCCCAGCAACAAAATCGGTAATAACATCAGCATTTGTTAAAGTAGCTGAAGCCGATAAACCTCCAGCCAGAATAAACGTATCATTTCCGCCGCCGCCTGTCAGAATATCTTGACCGCGATCGCCCGCCAACAAATCGTCGCCGTTACCGCCAATCAAGACATCATCTTCTTTGCCGCCGCGAATAGTATCGTTACCGTCAGATCCGATTAGTCGATCGTTATCGTTGTTACCGCTGATAAAATCATTGCCAATACCGCCATCAATTGAATCTGATTCTTTGCCTCCCGATAAGCTGTCATTGCCACCTGCGCCGCTAATTGTATCTGCACCTTGCATTCCATTAATGCTATCAGCACCTTCTCCCCCGCTGATATTATCTTTGCCGGAAAGGGCAAAAATTGGCAATCCGGCAGAATTTGCCGGCAACAGAGTATCCCCACTGTCAGATAGGAAATAATTGCCGTCGCTGGCTGTATTTTTGGGTGCTGTCGTCGGGCTGCCGTCCCCTGTAGCATTGGCGATCGGCGAAGTAATGGCTACCAATGTGTTGGGAGTTGGTGTGGGAGTTGGTGTGGGAGTCGGTGTGGGAGTCGGTGTGGGAGTTGGTGCGGGATTGACACTACCGTCAAGAGAAGTAGCAAAAACTTGCGTCCAATAGTGATTCCAATTTTCTGTACCAGTATCGTCGGCTAAGAAATAGTAACCGATCCCAATTTCTTTCAGCTTAGGATCGAGGATATTGGCACGGTGGCCGGGACTGTTCATCCACCCTGCTATGACTTGTTCTGGTGTAGAATATCCCACACCAATATTTTCCGCTGCCTCCGAAAATTTATAGCCCGTTGTAGTAATGCGACTGGTTAATGACGAACCATCTTTTCCGGTATGAGAAAAGAAGTCTTGCAGTGCCATGTTTTGGCTGTGAGTTTCCGCCGCATTTAGTAACTGAGTATTTAAGGTTAGCGGGGACAAACTCAATTTGCTGCGTTCTATGTTGGTAAGTTCTAAAACTCTATAAATAAAGTTTTGATTGGTTGTAGTTGGTGCGACTTGAGAGGCCGATCGCTCTCCTGTTAAAATGTCCGAGGACTGAGAAGCTGAATTTTGTAGTTGTTCGAGCATGGGGATGATAAATAGTTTTAAGACTTGGCGAAAGCTGGTAGATGGCTTACCGTCTTAACGATAGTTTCCCCGATCGCTAGCTGGTTGGGTACAATTCAATAATTGTGTTAATCCCTGCCGCTGCTTTATCTATTTTGATTATAGCTTTTGTCAAAGTGCGGATGTCAAGATCCCGGCTCTGGTTGGGAAAGGGAAAAGTGCGACTTTGAGGAGAGTTTTCAGGGATTTTGCGATCGCCCGTGACATCAATACAATTTTAGATTTTAGATTTTAGATTTTAGATTTTTCCTGATGAGTAAGGTTTACGTTACGCACCCAGCCAGCGGGCTGGCTGGCTAGAAACCCGGTTTCTACGAGTTTTGCCGACTGTCACGAGAAATATAGGCAGAAACCGGGTTTATGAATTCTGCGGATCGCGAACTTAGTTTTTAATAGAATCCTCATACCAATTTAATGTGAAGTTGCACATATCTCGATCCCCCTAAATCCCCCTTAAGAAGGGGGACTTTGAGAAGAATCTTGTCCCCCCCTTATTAAGGGGGGCTAGGGGGGATCGGATTCTACGGGGCCTCATAAAAAATTGGTATCAGAAATAATTCTAAATTAATTCAAAATTCACAACCGCGCAGGGTTCGTTGTTCGCGATCGCCAAAGCAATCTCAAGATTTCAAACTATTTTCTTGTCCGACTTTAGCCTGCTGAGCAACTTGCTCAACCTCATCTTTGGCGAGAATTTCTAAAGCCGCCTCTGCTTCTGTACCGCCCAACCGCCCGAGAGCTTGGGCAACTCTGTAACGGATCTGCCAATCTGCATTGGAAGCGTAAGGAAGCAGCAGCGGCAGGGCCCGTCGATCTCCCAATTCACCGAATGCGCTGATGGCAATGGTTTGGATCAATTCGTTTTCAGAAGTCAGGGCATTTTCTAAAATCGGAAAAGCTTTCGGATCTCCCATTTCTCCCAAAGCAGCGACAATGCTCAGTTGCACCAGCCATTCAGAGGTACTGCTATAAACTTGCTGCAAATCTTCTAAAGCCTCGGTTAATTTCAATGCGCCCAAAGCATCGGCTGCTGCTGCTTGCACGTCGGGTTCGGGGTCGTTGTTCAAGCTGTTTAACAGTACCTCTAAAGCGTTCGGCAGATTCTGCGTACCGAGGGTTGATAATTGGCTGACTGCTGCGTAGCGAACCCGGACGTTTTTGTCGCCGATCGCAATTTGAATCAGTTTATAGGCGATCGCGGGTTCTAGTTGCCGCAGTTGGTTGACTGCTCGCAGTCTTTCGCCAAAATCCTCGGAATTCAGCAATTGTTCGACAGACTCAGGGGTAATGCTCATCGGATTTTAGATTTTAGATTTTAGATTTTAGATTTGGTAATTGGTAATTGCCAAAAGTCAGCGAGATTGAAAGAGCGATTCCCTACGGGATAGCTTCGCTTCACGACTCATTTTCTGATACAGTCCTGGAACTGCAAAAGTTAATTAAGATTCGGCCGCCATCGATCGGATAATATCTCCCCTAGTGAGGATGCCGATTACTTTGCCCGCAGTATCGACCACCGGCAATCGGTGGATACTGCGATCGTGCATCAGTTTGGCAGCTTCTTGGACAGATTTGTCGGGTTCGATGGTAACTGGCTCTGTACTCATCGCTTCTCCTACTGTTTGTCCTAAAGCTTTGTGGAGCTCTCGCTCGTAACGAGATGGATTTTCCAAATAAATCACGCTGTCGAGCACCATGATGTAAGCGGGCGGAGTTACGCCAGTTTCGCGCCACATCAAGTCGGTTTCGGAGATGACTCCTACCAACAAGTCATTCTCATCTACGACGGGAAGACCGCTAATGCGTCGATCGGCTAAAATTTTAATCGCTTCGTTCAAGGGCATTTCGGGTCGCGCCAAAATCGGCTCGCGGCTCATTACATCGGCTACAGTTTTTGGCATGATTAGCGGTTGATTTAGTTGTTGCTCTAAATCGATCATATCGGGAAATGGCGGCACAGACTGAAGAAAGGCAGCTCTGCTGAAGGGGTTCGTTAGAAGGTAGAAGGAAGGAAAAATTTTGAGTGCCAGAATTTTGCTGTTTTTTTCATCGCCTGTGTGGAATTCTGTCGTTTGTCGATCGCACGCGGGCGATCGACCTGACCGGGAATTTGGGTGCAAGCCCCTTCTTCAGTGGCTGGCTTTAATTAGACTTCTTGAAAAAGCGTTCCGACGTTCGCTCATGGTTGTGGTATAATCAGGTAGGAGGATAGAGCAAATGTTTAATTTAACCTACGAATTCAAACTCAAACCAACGGCAGGACAAATAGCAATCTTTGAAGATTGGCTAGAACAATGCCGTCGCGTATACAACTACGCATTGGCAGAGCGTAAACATTGGTTTGAGTCTCGTAGTTGTCGAATTAACGCTTGCTCTATCCGCTCTGAGTTCATCATTCCAGCCCAAACAAAACGACCAACTTATGCAAGCCAGTGCAAAAGTTTAACTACGGCTAGGGCAAACATACCCACTTTGGCTGCCGTCCAAGTACACGTCTTACAGCAAACACTCAAAAGGCTTGAAAAAGCGTTTGTGAGTATGTGGGAACAAAAACACGGTTTTCCCCGCTTTAAGAAAGCAGGAACAATGCGATCGTTTGTGTTCCCACAATTGGGGGTTAACCCCGTCCAAAATCAAGCGGTGAAGCTCCCTAAAATTGGTTTGGTTAAGTTCCATCAATCACGGACTATCCCTGATGGTGCAACGATTAAGCAAGCAAGGATAGTCCGTAGGGTTAGCGGTTGGTACGTGATGTTAACCCTACAATGGGACGTTTCAGTACCCAATCTAATGCCCCACGGTGAAGGTATCGGAATTGATGTGGGACTAACTAATTTTTTAGCAACTTCTAACGGTCTTTTAGTCAAGCGCCAAAGATTTTTTAAAGACGCAGAACGCAAGCTTAAATTGCTGCAACAACGTGTCTGTCGTAAAAAACTAGGTTCTAACAATTGGCGTAAAGCTCAGAAGAATGTCGCAAAGCTGCATGAGTACGTTGCTAACTGTCGGAAAGATTGGCATCGTAAATTATCTCATCAAATCTGCCAAAACGTGGGAATGATTTTCGTTGAGGATCTGAATCTGATTGGGCTCTCTAGGGCGATGCTGGGGAAACACTGCTTAGACGCAAGCTGGGGTCAGTTTTTCACTATCCTAGAGCAAACTTGTTTGAAATATGGCGTGTACTTTCAGAAGGTAAGCGCCTACAAGACAAGCCAAACTTGTCCCCACTGTTTAACAGAAACAGGTAAGAAGCAGCTCTGTGAACGTACTCATTCATGCTCAAATTGTGGCTATACGACAGATAGAGATGTTGCAGCAGCTCAAGTAGTTCTAATTAGAGGACTTGCAGCCGTAGGGCATACGGTCAAGATGCTTTCTGAGGGTAAATTCGTCGGAATCCCTGCGAAGAAAGAATCCCCATGCCTTTAGGCTGGGGTATGTCAAAAGATTGTTAAGATATATTAAACAGCCGATAAATCCTTACCGATGTCAGAATCTCCAGCCCCAGAACCAGACTCCCAACCAGAACCGCGCTGTGTATTGGTTTGCCAGTATCAATCTTGCCTGAAAAATGGTTCAGCAGCAGTGCTAGCTGCTTTTGAAGCCCAACAAGTTGCAGGGGTGAAAGTGGAGGCCTGTAGTTGTCTGGGACAGTGCAACATTGGCCCGACTGTGCTAGTTACCCCAGAAAACATTTGGTATTGTCGAGTTAAACCGAGTGATGTACCGTTGATTGTGGAAGAACACCTCAAAGAGGGAAAACCTGTAGAGGCGCTCTTCAATCCGAGAATTCATATGCGTTATTATTATTAGTTTTGACTTGATTCGGTAGAATTTTTAATACCACATCCACATTCTCTACCCTTCCAAATTATTCGGGTAATAAGCTGGTAGGCAGCTAAACCGGACAAAGTGAATCAGAGAAAATTTTGCTCTTGCTAATTAGGTTAAAATGACAGCAACTTCTACCCTTTCTGCAATTTGTTGCTATAAATAGCACGCGATATATTGAGAGACACGACTTGACATCATGGGTGTCCACTTAAGTTGAAGACCGCCTGGGACTGTTCTATTCTTTCACTTACCGGAGGTGTGAACATACTTTTTGACCGCTACTCTGAGGTAAAAACCCTCTGACTGTCAGGCAGAGAGAGGGTCGCGACTATCTACGCCTTAAAAGAGGTCGTGTTTGCCTGTATCCGCACCTAGCTCAATTCGTGCTGGACAATAGGCTGCTGGAACGTTGCAATAGCGACATTCCCAGTGACTTGGCGCTTGAGGTGGAGGAGTTGATCCACTAATTATGGCAACAGTTTGGAGGAAGAAATCCTTGAATTCACTGTCAACATCTAATGGAGAAATTTCTACTATTTCATCGGGATACACCAGCCGCCCTGCGGGAGTCTGACCTTGGCAGAGAAGTTTGCCTTTTGGCGAGAGAGGAAACAGCAGCATATAAATTAGCACTTGATACTTGTGTGCAATTTTCTGCTTGCCGGATTTACAATCTTCTATGATGATCTGACCAAAATCATTCACTACAATGTCCGGCTTGCCACCGATGTCGCAAGTCTTGCCGTTAATTGTGAAGGAGTTATCATCCTCAACGTACACAGCAGACCCTTGGGCTTGATGTTGCATTTTCTGTTGGATTACCATCTTGTCATGTGCAGAGGAGTCAAAATCACTGGGTTGTTTGGGGAACTGGTAGTGAGCCAACGACCATGCTGTGAACTGGCACTGCTTTTCTTGAGCCATTAACCCAGAAAGCCCAGTCACCCAGATAAAAGGTTTTGAACGTTTTTTAGCAGCGGGTTGAGTAGTTTTGGTTTCCTTGAGGAGTTTGGTAGATGTTGATTGCTGAGTGGTCTTTGATTTTCGAGGGGAAGAAATTGAGAAAGCTTGTCCTGATGCTTCGGGAAAAAGAGAAAGTTGTCGTATTTCCATAATTTGAATGCCTCAAATTCACTGGGAGGGGTTATTGAATTTACCTTTCAATCCACAATAAACTTGATTTTTCTCAAAGTCAGTTACCGATTGCTTACACTTAGAATCCAATTAAGTGTAAGGTTAGTTACACTTAGAGAGGGAAATTTATCCTAATCTAAAATATTTCCTACTGTTAATGAGACTATTTATGTCATGGATTAATTTTTTGAGAGTAATGGCTGATGATTTTGATTTATCTCCCGAGCAGACAGAAGTTTTTCTAATTCGCTTTGATGAGGAAAATAAACAAAAGGCTGAGAAGGAGATGGAAAAACTTTTTTTAGAAAATCAAGGCTTAGATAAGCCAGCTTATGAAAAACGAAGGAAAGGCATCTATGGCAAGTTTACTTGGGGTAAACAAAAACCAAACGGTTCTCGTGAACTCATTAACGCTGGCCCACACAAAGCAAAAAAATTACGAAAATGGCTAGAAAGCAAGTACGACGAGCAGCAAGTGATACAGGAATCAGACTCCCATTCTTCCACCGCAACCGTTGTGGACGCGACAGCTATAGACTGGCGCAGACAGTTTCGATCGCTGATTGACATTAAGACAGAAGGTTTCGTAGGCCGCCAATACGTCTTCGATAAGATTGAAAATTTCCTGACCAACAAGCCCAATGGTTATTTCACCATCGAAGGCGACCCGGGCATGGGTAAAAGTACAATACTCGCCGAGTACGTCCGACGACATGAATGCGTAGCCCATTTCAACGATCGCCTGGGAAGTATCAATCGCACTAGCCAATTCCTAGAGAGTGTCTGCACGCAACTGATCGCCAAATACCGCTTGCCCTACTCGGAGTTGCCGCCCGATGCCAATCAAAACAAGGCTTTCTTGGAAAAATTACTGTCTGAAGTCAGCGAACAACTCAAGCCGGGAGAACGACTGGTAATTGTTGTCGATGCGCTGGATGAGGTTGACTTGGAGAGCCAGGACAAAAGTGCCAACATCCTATACCTGCCCCGCTACTTGCCCAAGAATGTTTACTTCGTGATTTCACGGCGGCGGGGGGTCGATCTTCTCTTTGTGGTTGACACGCCGAAGCACCTGTTTGACCTGATGGCAAAGGAATACGCTGACCGTAGCTTACAAGATGTCCAGACCTATATTCGGCAGCACGTTAATCAGCATGAGCGACTGCGCCAGTGGATTGAGGCTAACAGCTTGACAGTGGAAGATTTCATCACCCAACTAGCCGACAAGAGCGAAAACAACTTTATGTATCTGCGCTGCGTGCTAGTAGAAATTGAGGATGGGATTTACCAAGACTCAACTATCGAAAGCTTGCCCCAAGGTCTAGAAAATTATTACAAAGATCATTGGCGACTCATGGGCATGACCAGCGACCCGCCACCGCTCACCAAGTTCAGAATTGTCTACGTCCTATCAGAAAATCCCGAACCTATCCCTTATAGGGACATTGTTCAAATCATCAAGTCTACGGGAGAACAAGAGGCTGAATTTAACGTGCAATACGTACTTGAGAAATGGAAACAGTTTTTACACAACCCAATCATGTACGGGCAAACCTTCTACAGGTTTTATCATGATAGCTACCGTCGGTTTCTCGAAAACCGCGAGGATGTAAAGGCAGCAGGGATAACAATTGAGGACATAAAAACCCTAATGCCAGATAGTGAATGGCAGGAGTTGTACGGCGATGGGTAGGTTAGCAGAACGCTTAAAGCAACTACCGCAAGGCAGCCGAATTTATAAATTGAAGGCTCTACCAAAGCTGCTGGCACAGGCTTCACAAGTAGATCGACTGTACATCCTGCTAACAGATTTTGATTTCATTGAAGCTAAGATTTCTGAATTAGGGCCACAACCACTGATTGAGGATTATGACTTGGCTTTCACTCCTGACATCTTAAATTCTGAAGAGTGGGTTAAGAGTAAGGGTGAGAATCTGAGAATAATTCAAAGTGCGCTGCGGTTGTCCGCGCATATCCTGGAGCAGGATAATACGCGATTAACGGCACAACTGCTGGGACGCTTGTCGCCATTGGAGGCATCTGAGATTAAACCACTATTGGAACAGGCAGCAAAGCAGTGTCAATTACATACCAAGTTGCGCCCCTTGACCCCCAGCCTAACGCAACCTAGCAACCGATTGGTACGAACTCTGGTAGGTCATACCAGAACCGTTACAGATGTAGTAGTAACACCAGACGGACAACACGCTATATCCGCTTCAGTTGATCGAACTCTTAGAATCTGGAATCTGAAGACTGGGGAAATGTTACAAACTCTTGAAGACCATACAATAGAGATGACGGCAATAGTAGCCAAATCTGCAATGGCAATTGCAATAACGCCAAAGGGCTGTCGCGCTATTTCTGCCTCGGCTGATGCTGTCAGTGTCTGGAACTTAAAAAATACGACCAAAGAGCGAACCTTCAAAGACCCAACAAGTAATGGCTGGTCAGTAGCAATTACCCCAGATGGGCAGTTGGTTATCTCGGCTTTTGGTGCCTATGCTCTCAAACTGTAGTTTAGACTAACTAAAGATGAGAACGGTGGCAAAAGAAGAACTAGAGCCACCGCGCCGGGAGAGAATGAGG
>NZ_JAUBWA010000114.1:0-14028 GCF_036702825.1 Microcoleus sp. A003_D6
TATTTATTTCAGGGTTTCATGCCTCCAAATTTAAAATTATTAAATTTGTCTGAATATCTGCGGAATGTGGGTTACATTATTTTCTTTAGTCCGCGGAGGCGGACATCGTTTGTGTAGACGCGGTTTCAACCGCCGTCTCATCTTTCCAGCCGCTAACGCTGGTAAGGAGTAAATCTAAAATATAAAATTGGTTGACGGCGGGCACCATCTGCGGCTACGCTTTTAAGTGAGAGGTTGCTTTGCTTGCACAGGAGGCAACCCACGTCCCCCAAAAATCTAGTTGCACTGCCCAAAGCTGCGCTAACAGCAATGGACAGCATAACCGCCAAACTGGGATCAGCAGTCTGGAGGCTCGGAGTATCTTAACATTCTCTGTAGCCGCCCTGCTATCTGTTGAAATGCGGGGCGGCTGGATTTTTGGGTTTCCTTAGAAAACCCAAAGTCAGGAGAACAGAATATGTCACAGGAATTCGTGTCCGACGAAAACTCATCCGTTCGCCCAAATTCGGATTCAGCGGCGGTATCGGAACAGGATGTGCTGCTGGTAACGCTTGTGGGTTCGCCCCAGGGTGTCCGGGAAACGATTCTTACTTTGTATCGGCTGGGATTTGCTGAGGTTGGTGATTGGAGTCCCGTACAGCGCGCGGCAAATGCTCAGCAGGTGATGAGCGTGCTGATTCGTCGGAAAGTGCGATCTGCTGACAGTACGCCACCGGGAAGGTAAGCTAGAAGGTTAAGTGCTTTGATGAAGGAGGCGATCGTCTCCTTCATTAACCAATAGTTTAAGCCTTGGAATAAACAGGGTGTTAAAGCATGATTTGGTATTATCATCAAATAAATTCACTCTAAAGATGCGCCTTGACGCAGTGCTGCAAACACTGCGTCAAGACGACTTCTCCAATGTTGTAGAGCCAACACAGGAGCTATATCAATCATGACAAATAACGATCCAAATAGGTGGCTGCGCTACGATTCAGAGCAGGATATCTCCCGACACAGCGCCACCAACCCGCAGAAATGCCGGGATATGCAAAAGAAGTATGGCTGGAAACTGATCGACATCGAAGAAATCGAAAATAAGTACATTTTTGAAGTTGATTGCGTGTTCAAAGGGAAAACAGAATTTCCCAACTATCTCGAAGAAAAGGAGGAAGAGTGATGCACAAGTACATTATTTTTCAGGCTGAGTCAGGTGAGGATGAAGGCTGGAGACAGAGAAAACTCCAACACAGCCAAGCTCTAACTTTTATCATTGCAGAACACTGGGATTCTTCTAACGAACCGATTCCTGAACCGGGATATCGCCCTGTAGAATTTGTGCGGGTGGACTCTGAACACGATCCAAAGGAACACGCACACAATACTCACTATCGCCTCAGTGATTGGGAAGTTGTGCGGGTGCAAACATACACGCCGGATATTCCCACTCCGATGAGCGAATATGACGTAATTGTGATGTGTTACTGTCGGTATAATGCGATCGATGCTCCTCTCAAATCGATGCCAAAACGACAGGTATCGATCGATTCTTTTGGCGGCGATGAAGTGGCTTACAAGCAATACCTAGAATCGGAAAATGGCAAGAAATATGCACCGTCAACTTCAGCGTCAAATTTTTGATAATAATTCTCGCTATTAGTTTAGGGCTTACGCGCGGGTGGCCAGAAACCGGGTTTTTTCGAGAATACTTGTTGTGATTCGCAGATGCGGCTAAAAACCCGGTTTCTTTAAACGTTTTTATTAAAACAAACTGATAATACCGCTATTAGGAGTGCCACTTAAAGCTGCGATCGCATCATAGTTCTCTCTTAGTAGCCGCTCGATATCCCGCGTCGAGCAATTTCCGCGCCGTATTCAAATTACCTTGGGAGGAAACCCCAACAATAGACTCAATTCGCTAAAATCCACATTCTTGGTAACGACAATATAGTTATGCTGACGAGCATAATCCCAAACTTCGCGATCGCGTGCAGTAGGTAATCCAATCCCATCAACATGAGCGGAAGCCGGATAAATTTCAGCCAGGAGATTGATGAGACGAGGAGAGAGATTTTGGTCAAACAACAGTAGTTTCATCACCCAACAACTAACATAAACTGCTCTCGTTTAGCTGCGAAACTCAAGCAAGCTAAAATATCCTGTTGCGTGAGATAGGGAAAATCATCTAGAATTTCTTGATAAGTCATGCCAGAAGCGAGATATTCCAACACGTCGTAAACCGTAATTCTCATACCTCGAATACAAGGTTTACCACCTCGCTTACCCGGTTCGATCGTAATGATCTTAGCGATGTCTTGTTCTGACATGGCATTTTTCCTTTAACTACTGTTCTCAATTTTAGCATCAAAAGATAGATAAGACCGGGCGGTTGAAACCGCGTCTACACAAATAAAACCCGCCTCCGCGGGTTGAAGAAAACACGATCGTTGAAATGCCGTTGAAATTACCTTATTTTCTTTAGTCCGCGGAGGCGGACATCGTTTGTGTAGACGCGGTTTCAACCGCCGTGTTTGTGTAGACTCAAT
Organism: Microcoleus sp. A003_D6; assembly: GCF_036702825.1. NCBI lineage: Bacteria > Bacillati > Cyanobacteriota > Cyanophyceae > Oscillatoriales > Microcoleaceae > Microcoleus > Microcoleus sp. A003_D6. The sequence continues at coordinate 2,526 of NZ_JAUBWA010000114.1, forward strand.
AATATCCGGCGAATGGAATTCGCGGCTACACAAACAAAACCCGCCTCCGCGGGTTGAGGAGAATAATCAAACCCGGTGGTTGAAACCGCCGTTTACTCGTTCCCATCAAGCTAACTGCTGACAGTATCCTTACCCAAATTATCGAGAAATTCTTGCAGCGAATCGCGCCTATTGCGAATCCGATCGCGATTAGGAGCAATTGCTAAAGAGCGATCGAACATTTCCAGCGCCTCTTGCCAATTCTTGAGTGCTTCCTGTCTCTCAGATAATTGTTTTTGCAAATCACCCAGACATCGCAGCGCAATCCCTTTGTTGGTGAGAGCAGCGATATCATCCGGTGCAATAAGTAACACAGAATTATAGGCAGCCCTCGCCTCAAAGTAAGACTGTTTTGCAGCATCAAATTCACTTAGCTGTGCTTGCAATTCACCCAGACCTCGCAGCGCATTCCCTTTGTTGTTGAGAACGCCGATATCATCCGGTGCAATAAGAAAAACAGAATTCAAGGCAGCGACCGCCTCAAAGTAAGACTGTTTTGCAGCCTCAAATTCACTTAGCTGTGCTTGCAATTCACCGAGACTTAACAGCGCCTTCCCTTTGTTGTTAAGAGCACAGATATCATCCGGTGCAATAAGTAAAGAAGAATTACAGGCAGCGATCGCCTCAAAGTAAGACTGTTTTGCCGTCTCAAATTCACTTAGCTGTGCTTGCAATTCACCGAGACCTCGCAGCGCATTCGCTTTGTTGTTGAGAACACAGATAGCATCCGGTGCAATAAGTAAAGCAGAATTCAAGGCAGCGATCGCATCAAAGTAAGACTGTTTTGCCGCCTCAAATTCACTTAGCCGTGCTTGCAAATCACCCAGAGCTCGCAGCGCATTCCCTTTGTTGTTGAGAGCATTGATATAATCTGGTGCAATAAGTAAAGCAGAATTATAGGCTGCGATTGCCTCTGAGTAAGAAAGTTTTGCCGCCTCAAATTCACTTAGCTTTGCCTGTAAATTACCCAGACATTTCAGCGCAATCCCTTTGTTCTTGAAAACGTCGATATCATCTGGTACAATAATTAAAGCAGAATTCAAGGCTGCGATCGCCTCAAAGTAAGACTGTTTTGCCGCCTCAAATTCACTTAGCTTTGCTTGCAAATCACCCAGACTTTGCAGCGCATTCCCTTTGTTGTTGAGAGCATTGATATCATCCGGTGCAATAAGTAAAACAGAATTACAGGCTGCAACTGCCTCTAAATATTCCTGTCTTGCCTCTACATATCGAGCCAACCAAGCATAGTAATTTCCCTCCGATCGCGAAACTCTACCAAGACAATAATCACTTTTAATCCACAACTCATCTCTAATTTCCAGCAGCGCCTCGCATTCCTTATAGCGACTCTTTCTCAAAGCTTCATCAAACACCTCTTTCCATTCTTCTACACCCCGCTGCCAATCCAAGCGATTAGCATGAAAAATGGCATCCCCCGCATCCCCCACTTCCCGATAATGCCCCTCTAAAACCTCATGAGCCCGGCGAGTTTTCGGATTATCCCGATCGGCATCCAAACGCCGCAATAAATCGTGAATCCGATACCAGTTATCCCCCCGCTCCTGCGATTTCCACACAAAGGAAAAACCTGTCAACATCTCAAAATTTGCACTGCTTGCCTGGAAGTGGCAACCAGATCCCAATTTTACGTACAAATCCTCATCAAAAGCGCGGCAAGCACTCAGCGAATGCACCGCCGATCGCACTTCGCGATCGACATAACTCAGCAAGCGATCTGTTAATTCCGCAGTCTTGTTTTCCAACTTCGGAATCCGCGCAAAATCCGACGGCAGCAACTCAATTCCCCGCCTTCTTTCTGCCAGCACCGCATCCGCGCACAAACCCAAATAAAACGGATGTACCTGCAAATTCTCCCAATTATCTTCGGGATTGAGGCTGGCATATTTAATTACAGCATCTGCCAAATCAGCCTTGTTTATCTCCACTTTGTGCAAGTAATCCCTAGCATCGGCGGGAGACAAATGCCACACCAATTGTGCATCTATATAATCTGCGGGAATCGGAAACTTCGACGCATTCGGCCACCGCAATTGCGTCACCGGACACTCTCGCCCCGCCACAGCAACCACAATCCCCAATTTGTAATCCAATGCCCTCAACAACCGCCGAAACCACTCATCTTGATACCAAAAAGTTGCGCCTTGAGAATTGCGTTTTTCCTCCCACATTTTCTCGTGAGTATCGAACAGCATCACGAGGCGTTCTGGTTTATGTTTCCCAGCCATTGCCGCATTCAAATCCCCAGCAAACAATTTCGGCAAACAGTCGGTTAACTCAGTATCAATATCTTGACGGCGAATTTGCTCCGCATTTTCGTCGCTGACGCCCAAGCGATTTTGAATTAATTTCATCGCCCGCTTAATCCCGCCCAATTTATCTATCCCTTTCAGCACCGCTACCGCTTGCGCCACCACCGGAAAATCTGCAAAAGTTTCAATTATAGGTACCACCAATTCCGCCACATCATCGGGGAAAAGTTGGTTGAGAGTTGCCTGTGATTCGCCTTTGTTCAGCAAATACCAAAAACAAGCAAAGTCATAATTGGGAAATTTAAATTTATATTTCTTAGTTTCTGCTGCCAGATTGCGCCGCAGCATCAGCAAGCCGTAAAATCTATCTTGCGGTTTATCTTCTTTAATCGGTATCAAGCCGAAGTCGTGCCGCACTACGGGTATGGGAGTGTAGGTTTTGGCTTTTGCGTAGCGGACAAAATCGGCAACTTCGGCGGCTTTTGATTCTGGGATTTCGCGCAATTCTTGCCAAACTTCCGGCGTAAATCTTTTGCAGCAGTGAAACTGCAAGTGTTTTAGCAGCAAGGATTTGCCGTTTCCTCCATCTCCGTAAAAATACAAAATTTGTTCGCGCGGGGGGTCTTCGTTTAAATAAAAGGCAAATCGGCGGGTGAATTCGTGTCTGTCGGTGAAGAGTTGGAGTTTGCGATCGTCCGCGATAGATTGGCTTTCAAAGTCTTCGTCGTCTATTGGCATATTTGTTCGGGTGTGGTGGTGGTTTATGGATTAATATTGCAACCGCAGATTTAAGGCAGATAAACACTGATGAACGCAGATAATTTTAAGATAGCTTATGAATGAGTATAAAAGGTCTGTTGTTAGCTGAAGTTTATTGCAGTTAATTCAAGGGTATTGGGCTATAGTTGCCGAATTGCCTTCGGGTGAGGTTATCTTAGACTAGACGCGATCGCAAGCACAGTTATGGCATCTCCAAACAATCAAAATTCGGCGGATTCATCTGTGAAAGAGTCTCTGGAGGCTGGGCTAGCAGCTTTGAAACAAAAAGATTACAAAAGCGCGATCGCCCTTTTAGAATCAGTTACCCAAACCGCAGCTAATCAACCGTCGGGAATCCGCGCGCAAATGGGATTAGTGGCGGCGTACAAAGCAACCGGTAATGTCAAAGGTGCGATCGCCCTGTGCTCTTCCCTCGCCAAAAGTCCCAACCCTCAAGTCAAAACTTGGGCCTCGCAAACTTTAAAAGAATTAACCCCCCCTCCCCCCCCAAAACCACCGGCAAATAAACCAAAATCCGCAGAAACTCCCCCCGAAACAGGCTTTGTCGCCTTTGATGCAGCAACTAAATCGCCGAAAAAATCGCTTGGGGGCGATCGACCAACCGCAGATCAAAAAACAGGATTTTTACCTTTAGAGCCGACTGTAGAGCCTAGAAACGCCAAACCGCCCCATATTTCACCGCCACCTCCACCCCCCAAACCGGAAAACTCTACAGAAACAGCGCCCGATGCAGAAATTAGCGGCGAAAATAGTTCCGCTTCCCCAACAGATATCCCCGGAGTCGCCAGCCCAGATACTTACCAACTCACTTGGCGCGAAGCAGGGCGCACCGCGAAAAGCCCGCGCCCCCTCAAACCGCTGAAGTTGCTGGAGTTTCGCATACAAGCCGTTGCAAGTGCGATCGCCCTATTTTTCCTAGCCCGGTTTGTCCTGCAATTCCTGCTGACAAACACTAATTCTCTATTGGTTCAGCTTTACATATTCACTAGACTGCCTATTTTCGCGCCGATTCAGCTTTTTTACCGCGATCCAACTCCGTTTGTTCAGATGGTTTTTGGATTGCTTTTGGCCTCGTCTCCCTGGCTGATAGACGCGCTGCTGAAACTGTTTTGCGGCGTCGAAACCCTGCGCGGGTCAGTTTTATCCAAGCACAGCAAGGAAGCTAGCCGGGTACTGCGAAGTTTTTGTACCAAGCAAAATATGCCGGTGCCGGTGCTGAAACTCTTGCCGCTGAATGTTCCTGTAGCTTTCAGTTACGGCTGTTTGCCCCGTTTTGCTCGGATTGCGGTGAGTCGCGGGCTGTTGGAACAATTGACGGATGATGAAATTGCTACTATTTTCGCGCGGGAGTTGGGCCATATCTCTCACTGGGATTTTGCGCCGATGTCGCTGGCGCTGCTGGTGATTCAGATTCCTTACTTGATTTATTGGCAGGTGGCGCACTGGCAAGAGCGGTTGTGTGATTTAATGACGATCGAGTTTTTGCGTTCTGCTGTCAAATTTGTGGCGGCTGCAATTTCTGCTATTAGTTACGGGATTTATAAGTTGTTCAGGTGGCCGATGTTGTGGGTGTCGCGCCGCAGAGTGTATTTTAGCGATCGAACTGCTGCGGAAATTACGGGCAATCCTAACGGTTTGACGCGGGCACTGGCTAAAATGGCGATCGGCATTGCTGATAATATCGAACAGCAAAAACAAACTAGCTTTTTCCTGGAAAGTTTCGATCTATTGTTACCCGTAGGCGTTGGACAAGCTGTAACCCTTGGTTCGGCTGCATTACACGCGCCGCTGGAACAGATTTTGCTGTGGGATGTCAGCAATCAGGAGCGCAATTGGTTGACGGTTAACAGCGCGCATCCTTTGCTGGGAGAGCGTTTGAAGCTGTTGGCTCTTTATGCTCAATTTTGGAAACTGGAGACTGAGTTAGATTTGGCAAACGCGGGAGTGCAAGAGCAACCCAGGAAAGGAAAATTGTCTCTGTTTAAGTCAATACTGGAATTTAAAGACTCAAAATTATTTTTACAGGGTGCGCCGTTTTTTGGAATTCCGATGAGTTTGGCGATAGTCGGGGTGCTTTGGCTGATTGGCGGGATTTTTTCGAGGACGAGTTTTTGGCAGTTGGATTGGCTTTTGGGCGATCGATCGATTATTTGGGGCTGTTTGCCGATCGGATTTAGCATCGGTACTTTGATGCGGATCAATTATTTTTTCCCGGACATTACACCGCGAGAAACCGCTTCGCCGAGTTTGCCGGAAATTTTGTCAAATCCCGATAGTTTGCCCCTAGATGCTCAACCTGTGCGGCTTTCCGGGCAACTTTTGGGTAGGTCTGGTATGGATAATTGGCTGGGACAAGATTTGATTTTGCAGACGGCGACGGGTTTGGTGAGGTTGCACTATGTTTCGACGAGGTTTGGCTACATTGGCTCTTTGTGGCCATTTTTGTTCAAAGAGACTACTCGCCCCAGCGATTTGATCGGAACATCTGTTGTGGCGACTGGTTGGCTGCGCCGGGGTGCTACTGTGGCGATCGACCTTGAAAGTCTCCGCAGTCAAGCAGGGAGGGTGAGTGACAGCGGACATCCGATTTGGTCTGCGGTTTTGGCTTTTGCTGCTGCTATTTGGGGCGCATACATTATTATCCAGGGCCCAAGGTGAGGAATAGTTGTCCGATTGTGGGGTGAATCTCACATCTTGCACCTTTCTCGCTTAACAGGCAAGATGCCTGTTCCACAAGAAAATTCACTCTTTGTGGAACAGGCATCTTGCCTGTTCATAAAAAGCTTATTGAAAATGGTGCAACATCTTAGGTGAATCGGTCTTAACGCGCAGCCTCGATCGGTTGTGGGTTAAACAGCGGATGGGCGATCGGATTCTGGAGTTGCTCCCTACGCACCCTAGAGTAGACCTCTTGCAAAAGTCCTTTTAATCAAATTTTGGAACGGGCAAGATGCCCGTTCCACAAGGAAAAATGTTTTTTGTGGGATGGGCATCTTGCCCGTCCTAGTTATTTTTGCAAGAGGTCTAGTCTATCCGTTACATCCGTTACATCCGTTACAAAATCCGTTGCCGAACTTCTTTCGTAAAGAAAAGTTGCTTTTTTGCCCGCAGTCTGTTACATTAGTTTACAGGAATTGGATTGAACCAAATAGCGCGATAACTTCAGTTTGCTAAAATCCCTTAAGGCATTGCGTAAAAATTGTCAACCTCCCAACACAGCAAGTACAGTCAGCCGCTTGTCGGCTGTTTTTTTTCGATCGCTATTTTTGCTGTGCGGGATGAATTGTCAAAAGTGATTCAGATGTGGTTTGCGTTAAATTCAGCGTGAAATCTTCCTAAATAACTAGCTCTGTTACCAAGGCTGTGATACCTTTAAAGAATGCTCGGACTCTGCCGGGCCTGATTTAAGGGATACCGGGTAAGTCAGTAGTTCTCAGCATTAGGAGCGAGATTAGGAGCGAGGTAAGATTACTGCCTAAAAAAATGTTAGCGATTTTACCCATCACTGTATTAAACTGAATACTGGCATTCCGATCGCTTGCAATTGACATCCTTGGACATAAATTTCTAGACGGCGCTGGCTATAAACATTCTGAATCAAAACCGGAAGCAAGTAATACAGAATAGCCAATAGCCTAAACATTTGAGTGATGACTAAAAGTTTACACAACAACCTGAGATTTAAAAGCTCTCTGCATCGGCGGTTAAGTTCCGGCCTTATCAGAGTAAATCATCTTTTTGTTCTAAAAGGTGGGGGGAGCTGTCAAGGTTGGTGGAAGGAATGCGCCAATTATCGGGTTATGTGGTGTTTGCCTGAAGTCAATATTCAGTTGACTTCAGGTAATTCGGTTCGAGCAAATTAATTAAAACCCAAGTCGGGAGGAATTTTTCATGTCTATTCGTCTTTATGTTGGCAATCTACCGAAGGAACTCGATCGCCTAGAATTGCAAGAAGTTTTTGCGCCGGAGGGCGAATCTGTTACCACAAAGGTAATTACAGACCGCAAAACTGGTAAATGCAGAGGATTTGGTTTTGTGACGGTGCTAACCGACGAACAAGCCGATCAAGTTATTGAGAAATACAACGGCTTGATGTTCAAAGAAAACCCCCTGAAAATAGAAAAGGCCCTGCCCCGTTCTAAGGGTAAATCTGAGAAGGGCGAAGACGATCAGCAGCAGTCGCAGCAGTCACCGCAATTGGTGTCGGCATCGGCGTCAGTGCCTATGCCAGTGCCTGCGCCGCAGCAACAGCAGCGCTCGGCTCCCCCTACCCAAGGTGGAGGCGGTTCCAGCAAAAGCAATCGCCGTCGGGGTGACAACAACAAGTCTCGCCGCAATCAGTCAGCAGCAACGGTGTCGAACGCTGATTCCGGCTCAGTGCAGCCAGATCCGCGCTGGGCGAGTGCTCTGGAAGAACTCAAGCAAAGATTGGTGGAAGCTCAGACTACTAATTAGTCGCAAATGGCGGCTAATTGCTGCTGCCTCTCGACTGCGGTTGACTGAATGTATCTGGAAGTGCGATCGATCGCGGGTCAAAAAAGCCTGTTGTCGATCGCACTCTTTTATTAGACCTCTTGCAAAAGTCCTTTTAATCAAATTTGGGAACGGGCAAGATGCCCATTCCACAAGAAAAAAACTTTTTGTGGGATGGGCATCTTGCCCGTCCCAGCTATTTTCGCAAGAGGTCTATTGCAAAAAAACCTGTAATATCATGTCCGATCGATTACCATTAATATGGTAGGGGCGGGTTCACCAACAATACCCGCCAATAATTGACAATCTCAAAAACCCGCCCCGGCCGGGCTCTTACGGTCAATCGATCGAACCAGTCCCAATTCTTTAATCGAAAAAGGTATAAGTCCTCTTTATTCGATCGGCCCGAATTCGATTGTCTCAATAAACGCGAAAATATTGTTCATAATTCCCTCAACTTCAGACTCCAGGGAACCCAATTCGTCCCCCTCCTGATAAATGCGCTGACAGCTTACCGTGTAGCAAAAATCGTCAGCGATAAAAGCCATAAGTCCCCGGTAGGCATCCAGTCGAGTCAAAGGGCCCTCGTTTTCTTGCACGCTGATAGTTGCACCCGCAGGCAAATCCAAAACCGCGAAATAAGCTTCTTCATCTTCTAAATATTCCGCGTGGAGTAACTTAGAGTTGGCAACATTAGCAAGAATTGCCTGAGAAACAAAATTGTCGAGAAAAGACTTGAGATAAGCTTCCTCGCCAACCGACTCGATTGTTTTTTCCACTTCACCAGCAACAGGGAAATAATCAATTTTCAGCAAAACGCCAAAGTCGTCAGAAAATGCGACACAGCCTTCTTGCTCATCAATTTTACCGCCTCGTTGCTCGTCAACTGGAATGGGGACGCTAAAATTGCCTTCAGGAGATACGTACCATGCCGCATCGAAATCAGACTCTTCGCCCTCTACTTCCGAGTAAGCAGCAATTACATCCTCAATAATTTCTGCTGCTTCCTCGTCTTCCACACCCAATGCTTGCTGGAATTCCTGAAGAAAAGCCTCGTGCTTGTCAGATATTTCGCCATCTGCGACAAACATTGCTGCGGTTATTGCAAAAGTATCCAACACTAACTCATCTGGCATAGATTCCCAAGCAGTATTAAATAATGCTCCTAAACCGTCTTGGGCGACAATACCGGCGAGTTTTTGAAACATTGCTGACATATCATCTTCCGAGTATTCAGCAAATATTTCTGATTCCCAAAGTATGCTTTCTAAGATGTCAGCATTCGTGTCAGGGGAATTGGCGTCTGCTGCGACAAGTGCTACCGCCGCTACGGATTCTTCTAAAGTCAAGCTTGCTTCTGATTTGTCTTCGGAATTGAATATTTTATCAAACTTGTCCACAGGTTTTGCCCCGCTAGTGTTTAGTTTTGCTATTCATAGCAAATTTATGACATCAAAAGATAGTAGTCTGGGATACATTGATGCGACTGACGTTCTAAAACTCAGTTGTGGCGGGCGGGTTTATATATATTGTTTGCCGGAGTTAGATATTGTTTGTAAAACCCGCCCCTAAAGGTACTCGCTTACCAAGGACTGCCGATTATTGTAAATCCAGCCCAAAAATGTGGGTGAGATAAATCTGAGTTGGGTAAGTTTTTTAAATTCCCAGGAAGGTCGATCGCCCTTTCAGTTCCCTGCAATTGACCGTTTTTAACTACAATTTGTTTGTGCAGCATTGCCAGTTGCGCTTTTCTGAGCGCTTCAGCTTTAATGGGGGCCGATCGCAAATGGCGGTAAAATTCGGTCATCAGTCCCAACGTGCCGGTATCGTTAACTTTCCACAAACTCGCTAGCGCTGATTTTACACCGCTGCGCACGGCTAATCCAGCAAATCCCATTTCTGCTGTATTGTCGCCGATCGCAGTTTCGCAAGCACTCAGCACCAATAACTCTACTTCGGTGCGATCGTACCACTTCGCCAACCTAAATTCATCCAGAGACAAAGAGCGATTCCACAAATCAATTTCAGCTTCTTTTCTTCCATTTTCGCCTTGAGGGAAACTGGCGTGAGTGGCTAAGTGAACGATTCCAAATGCCTGTTGTTCTCGCTGTTTTCTGAGATTTTCTAGGGTGAATTCTGGATTGAGAAAAGAGCGGCCTTGCCACAAGGGAAATGCTGCTTGATTTTGCGTTTCTCTTCTCCTGCCGGCGATCGTAGATAATTCGATCGGAACCGCAGGCAATTTAAGTTTATCGGTGTCGGGAAACTCTGAAGCACCCATTGCTAAAACTTGGGCGTTCCGCAAACTTTGATAATTTGTGTTAGTCAAGCTGACGCTGGGAATTGAGCCGAGGCTGTACTTTTCTATTAAAAATTGGTTGCCGTCGTGCAAAGCAGATAGCGGCAATTGACGCAAACCTGCATCGAATGCAAAAATTAGTGTGTCGATATTTAACGGTTCTAAATCTCCATCTATCGGTGCGATCAACCATTGGTAAACTTGCTTCGCGCTTGGCAAATATCTTGTATCTTGCGAATCCTCTGGCTTCGCCAAATACTCCTGCAAAAGCTTGACATTTTTCTCCAATTCATTTCTGGCGACGGGGATGTTTCTGATAATAGGAGGGCCGTCTGGAACTACTAACACTAGGGATAATTCTTCGATACGGGCGATCGCGTAAACAATTACAGCTTGCTTCCCGGTTTCCTCCTTAATTGTTTTAAGAGTTTCCCTCAAATATTGAAAGTTAACTTTTTTATCAGTAAAATTTTCCCCATAATATTGTTCGTAATCTTGTTCAAACAGTTGGTCAATTAGAGCAACAGCATCATTAGCATTGCCTTGGTCTAAAGTTTGTTCTACGATCGACCTGCTAATTTCTAAAGGAATCACGTTCGGAATATCTGGAATATTAACACTTTCCGCTGTCGGAGGGGGAGTGGGAGTTGGTGCGGGAATTGGCGCTGGTGCGGGGGCTGGAGTTGGTGCTGGTACTGGCGCTGGAGTTGGTGCTGGAGTTGGTGCGGGTACTGGATTAACGGGGGGTGATTCTATTGGCGGCAGAGAGATTTGGGGAATATTTGCCAACCAATTAGTAGGGTTTTCAGGAGGTTGTTCTGGAGTAGCTGTCTCGGCGGGAGCGGGATTTAAGACTATGTATCCGTCGGGTTGTTCGGTGCCAGAAGCGCCAAGCTGCGGGGGGTTTTCTGGAGGGTTTTCTGAAGCTGGGATAAAGGTAAGATTCGGTGTTTCGACGGGCGGTATTTCGAGGGAAAAACTTCTATTCTTATCATTTATTTCCCAATCAACTATCGTATTTCCCGTTGCAGCATTTTGGCTAATAGAGGTTTTAGCTCCCAATAAATCGCCAATTAAAAAAGCTAACTCCTGTTGGGGATTTTGGCTTTGGCTGACAGCGGGCGCGGGTACGATCGCACTTGCAGGCGCGGGTACGATCGCACTTGCAGGTGCTGGCTGAATCTGAGTTACAGGCTGGGTTGCAGAGCCAAGAGGGGCTGCGGGGGCTGGAGTTGGTGCGATCGAAGGTTGAGTGGCGATCGCAGGTTGAGAGGCGAGGGAGGAGGTGATTTGGGAAACCGAGGGAAGGGTAGGTGTAGAAGCTATGCGGGCAGCAGCGTTTGGCGTTGTGGGTGTTGAGGGCTGTGTGGGGCGCGCGCGGAGTGGCAGTAGGAATAAATCGGGCAATTTAGGTAGTCGGAAGTCGATCGCAAAACCAGGTATCGGATCGGGTGTTGGCGTTGGTGCGATCGAGCTTTCGGGAGTTGCCGAAGGTGCGATAAATATTTGGGGAATTGGGGAAGGTGCGATCGAGCTTTCGGGTGTTGCCGAAGGTGCGACGGGTAAACGCAGTGGGAGTTGCGGTGAGGGCGTGCCTGCGGGCGCTGGAGTCGGTGTTGGGGAAGGCGCTGGAGTAGCTGCG
>NZ_JAUBWA010000114.1:14128-22970 GCF_036702825.1 Microcoleus sp. A003_D6
GCTGTGGGTGCGGGCGTGGGAGTAGCTGCGGCTGTGGGTGCGGGCGTGGGAGTAGCTGCGGCTGTGGGTGCGGGCGTGGGAGTAGCTGCGGCTGTGGGTGCGGGCGTTGGCGACGGTACGGAGATAATTTGAATGCGATCGACATCCTGTCTGTGAGTATAACGATAGGAGTTATCCCGCAAAATTGTTTGAATAGGAGCAGAATTTCCCCTAGTAATTGCACCCGCCGTTCCATTTGTGGTGGAATCACCGACAATAAACGGCGTTAATCCTAAACCTCCGTGGCGGATAATTATAGTACCGCCGTTAGCATCTCCAGGACTTCCAGCCGTAGAAATGCTAGCATCGATGCTGTTTCTGTCTGTGAAGGAATTGAGCGATCGAAAAAACCCTCCCATCAGAATCTCCACATTTCCGCCGATACCGCTGCGACTTTGAGCATTAATTAGACTCACAGTAATATTGCCAGAAGTGCTGCGGTTATAAGCCGTGACATTCCCTGCATTCCCCTGGGCCGAAGAGTCAATTTTACCAACATTAATACTTCCGGTAGCGTCGAGCAAGATACTGCCGCCATTACCAGCAGACGAGGTATTGATATCGCCAGCAGTAATATTAGTTCCCGCGCTCAAAGCGATATTACCGCCATTGTTTGGGGAAGTCGCATCGAGATTTTTTGTTGTGATTTCTCCGTTCTCACTAAACAAAGAAATTCCGGCGGTTGTGGTAATATTTTGGGCGGTAATATTATTCGTAGTAATAATGTTAATTGCACCGGAACTTTCGGGGATATCATCTTGAATACTGACGCTGTTGAGGGGAGAGACACTGCCCACAGCATCACCCAAATCTACACTTCCTGCATCGGGTTGAACAGTAAGACTGTAATGCCCGTCAATAGTAGACTTAAAAGTAATATCGCCAGTCTCTAAAATTTTGACCGAGAGGTCGTTACCTAATGTTACCGGAGCGTTAAAAGTAATATTGTTGCGGTTAGTTTCTATCTTGCCGCTGGCAGTAATAGAGTCATTTGCCTTGACATCAATATTGCCGCCAGTCACAGTAATACTGGGAGCGAAAGTGCGGGAATTAATATCCGATGTCGAAACTGTTCCTTGAGCATTTATGGTGATATCTCCGCCTTTACCATTTGCCGCAGCGGTAATAATTGGGCCAGCAGTCGTGTCGATATTACCGCCGCTTTGAATGCGAAGATTGCCGCTATTGGCGTTGAATCCGCTTAATAATAGGGCGCTACCAATTCCTGCCGTACTGATGTTGGTTGCAGCTTCCAGGGAAATATTGCCGCCGTTGTTACCGCCGATCGCATTGATAATTCCACCAGTAGTATCGATCGCCCCGCCGCTTTTGAAGGTTATTGAGCCGCCGTCTTGATTGCCGATCGCCCGGATGTCGCTGGTAGTAATATTTCCTGTAGCATTTAAATTAACATTGCCGCCTCTGTTAGTTTTAAGATCGGGAGATGAACCGTCATAACTTGTCAATAGCTGACCTGTAGTGATATTTCCATTGCTATTAGTAAAGTTTAGATTTCCACCCTGTATTCCCGATACTAAAACATCACCTATATTAATGTCACCGCTGGCAGTAGATAAAGTAACATTGCTACCGTTGCCGTTACTAGAAGTACCCGCGATCGCACTTCCTGTTGTCGGTATTGTGATTCCAGTGCTGGCTTGAATGGTAATATTTCCAGCAGCGCGATCGCCCGTTGTATCGATGGTTCCAGTATTAATTGAACCGCCGCTAGTAAGGGTGATCGAGCCGCCATTTTGATTCGCCCTTACATTGAGATTACCAGTTGTAATATCGCGAGCAGCTTTTATATTTATTGACAGACCATTGGCAGTCTTAAAACTATTGTCCACTATAGTGCCACCTATATTAGCTAAAGAAATCGCACTTATTTGGCCAATATTAATAGATCCATTTACGCTGGTAATATTGATATTGGCACCATCAGCTTGCGCTCCACCTGTACTATCTGAGTTTGAGTTTATATAATCTACAGAAATATTATGATTGGCCTGTAAAGTTATAGAACCAGGACTGGTCGAGTAAATGTCTCCAGTGCGGATATGTACTCCATTTGGAGGAAAAATAATAGCTCCTTGTTCGCTGATGATGGTAACATTACCGCTCCTGCCAGTAGATATTACACTAGGAGCTCCTCTAGCAAAACTCTCTATGCAAGATTGAGGGTCAATACAGTTGAGAGAGATATCGTTTTTTGCTTTGACAGTAATATCACCACCTGAAGTAAACCCGGAAGATGCTAGACTACCTGTAGTAATAGTGCCACCTGCATTCAAATTAATATCACCGCCCTTGCCAGCGACCACGAGAATTCCACTATTAAGTGTACCTGTAAGGATGTTGCCTCCAGCAGTCAAAGATATATCACCACCATCAGCACCTAGCCCGTCGGTCCTAATCGTTTCTGTTTGAATGTTGCCTGTAGCTTGCATAATTACAGGGCCTAGGTTTGGCGGGATACCAACAGGAGTAGTAATATTTCCTATTTGAATGTTACCGCCCGATCGCAAAATTACCGATCGCGAATTACCCAAAATAAATTCATCTGTACCCGGAGAAGCACCAGCATAAGTTGCATCGACACTCGTAATATTGATATCTCCATTAAAAGTAATATTTCCCGTACCCGAAGTTGTATCTACCTTGATAGATGCACCCGTGTAATCCCCAGAACTATAGTCACCAGGTTGTGTATATATTGGATCGTACAGACTAATAAAATTCGCAGGTTTACCAGATAAATCAACAATCGAGGTGTTATTCCCGCTCCTAAAATGAGCATCTGTAGATATCATTCCATCACTCGCTAAAGTCAAATTTCCGCCGCTGACAAAAGGCGTTTGCGAAAGATGATTCAGCGCCAAAAGATCGATACTTTGATTTCCCTGAATATACAGATTACCGCCAGCATTCGCCACAAACGGATTTGCCACACTATCGCGCACCCGCACTGTATTGTTAGCCAGCAAATTCAAATCACCCGTCGTACGCAATTGACTTTCAACTAATGTCAAATTGCGATTAGCTGACAGCGTTGCAGTCTCCGCATTTACTCCTTTAGCAACAACATCTCCATTCTCTACCTGCAAACCAGAACCCGTTAATTCTACTTGCCCTCCAGCGTTGACTGTCACCCCCGTTGCACTTCCCCCGCCACCCGCCAACAACTGCGGCAAAGATGCAACCGGCAACACCCAATTTTGAGGCAAACTGCCCGCTACAGATTGCGGCTGAATCTCCAAACTCAACAGATTTCCCGGTTGACTAATTCTGACTAAACTATCGCCCGGAACCGCCGCAACAGTAATATTTCCTCCCGGTGCAGAAACTTGTCCCGTACTCAAAACCGTGCCGCCCAACAAAGTTAAATTTTGCCCTTGTCCCACCGCCAAATTGCCTAAATTGACAATTCCTCCCGGTTGCGTATTTGTAAAAGCAAAACTATTAGGATTTCCGACTAATTGTGCGTAATTATTAGTACCAACAGCATTAAACCAATTATTGCCGAAACCGATGCCCGTCGCAGTAGTCGCGGTAAAAGAACCGGGAATATTTAAGCTAGAATTTGCACCGAAAACAATCCCCGCCGGATTCATTAAAAATAAATTGGAATTGCCGCCCGTAATTTGAATTATGCCATTAATCAGCGAAGCATCGCCGCCGACAACTCGCCCTAAAATATTGCGAATATTGGGATTTGATATAAAGTTAGCAGTTTGTCCTTGAGTTAAGCCGAATTCTTGGAAACTGTGAAATAGATTTGTGCCGTCGCCAGATTGTTGGCCGCCGTTGATGTTGAATTGGTTGCCGCTGGGAGTAATTTGAGTATTGGTGCCGTCGGTTGCGGGGGTGATTTGGGCTTTGGCTGTTTGGGATGGGGCGAAAAGTCCTATTTCCCACATTGCTAAGGTGGTAAATGAGAGAATGGTGAGGAAAGAACGGGGTTTTTTGTGTGTTGATTTCATAGTTTTTTTAATATATGTTATGATGCTCATCAATTCATCAACCAATAAATTATAATATCACAATCCTGTAGGGGCGGGTTCACCGAAATATATGACACCCAACGACGGATATTGAAAACCCGCCCCCGCCCCACCAAAATATTAATAATTCATTGAATTTAACCCGGTGGCGGGGATGTTGTTTGGGGTTGTTGGTGGGGTGGGGGCGGGTTTTTACAGATTATTTGTGGGTGACAAAATCCCTGGCGAACCCGCCCCTACGAATTCTGTTTTGAGGATGGTAGATTCATCAACAATTTACTATTTCCTGTCTTCCCTCCTTTGCAAATCTCGCAATTGCTTCTCTACCTTTTCCACCATCGGCAAATCACCTAAACTTTGAAATCCATCTTTTGCCATTCGCAAATATTTCATAGCTTCCAGATTGTTTCTCATCGCTGAATGAACTTGTCCCAATCCGTATCGAGCGGCTGTCAACTCCTCAATCTCGTCAGGTTTCGCAGCATTAATTGCCTGTGAATAGTAGTCTTCAGCCTGCGGAATTAGTTGCAGTCTCTCCATGTATAAATCCCCCAAACTCCGATAAATTGGCGGTGTTTCAACTCCTATTTTTTGTAAACTTTCTAAAATTTCTATTGCTTCGGCAATCAAGTTTGTGTTAAGATAAATGGTAGAAATTGCTAATTTTTTAGCGTTTTCGTTAGGTACTTGTTTGTCGATCGCCCCAACCTCACTTTTCACCCTTTCCACCTCACCCTCATCCAGCAACCTAAACTCGATATCCCCCTCTCCAACAGCGCTTTCGGAAGAAGCACCCGTATTCGCCTCGACAATCAACTTGTAGCTAGCACCCGGTTTCAGCGCCGGTTCCCCCGGATAGACAAATTCAGTACCGCTAACAGTCATTTCCCAGTTTAATTTCGCTCCATTTTCGCGCAGGCTCAACTTATAGCTAGTAGCCCCAGCAACCGGATTCCACCGCAAAATTGGTTTATTATTCAGCAATTTCGTGCGGCGCGGACTGATTATATAAGGAATTGGCGCGCTATTCCAAGCAATTTTACCATCACCGCGATCGGGACATTTAATCAAGTCGCGACTGCATTCAGCTTGAGACTTTTCCTTGGCTAACAAACAGCTATTCAATTGATTTTCAGCCGGTGCGATCGACTTTATTCCCAAATCAGCACATTGCAGCATAACTTGTCCGTTTTGTGCTGTTCGCAATTTGTCTCCCGGATAAATCGGCGTACCGCTTGTAGGGCGGACGATTCGACCGTTTTGGCGCTCGATCGCAACTTCCCCGCTAGTATGGATAATTAGTCCGTTGGATATTCTGTTACTCGCTGCTAGTGCGGTAGTTGCGATCGAGCTTAAAGCTATAAAAACTGCAACCCTGATTTTCATTTGATATTTCCTTTTATTTGTAAACGTTGCTGGGCAATTTGGATACATCGATCTTGTTCTGGTATGCTGGAATTAGAATATTTAATAGTTTTTTGCCAGTGTTCTAATGCTGACTGTGGCTGGCCTTTTGTTTCGAGAACCCCTGCTAAAAGGCAGTGAGCTTCCGCGCTGTTATCTTGAAATTTTATTGCTGTTTTGAAATCAGTTTCCGCAGCGTCATATTGCTTTTGTTTCAACCGCACCCAACCGCGATTTTTTAAGCAAGCAGATTTTACTCCGTCGTGTTGAGTGTTTTCCAAACAAAGGGCGATCGTTTTTAAAGCTTCTTCGTGTTTATTATCGAGCAAGAGCGATCGCGATCTTTGAGCGTAAGCATCAGGAAGTCCGCGCCACACTGCATTTTGCATGGCGTCAGACGCACATTCGCTATCATTCAATTGGTCGCACAATATAGATAAATTATAGTAAGGTTGCGCATAATTTAGGTTAATTAAAGTTGCTAAGCTGTAGTATGCTTTAGCGATTAAAGGTTTATTATGACGGTGGTTTTCCATGCCAATTAGATTGGCAACTGGGGCAAGTATCGGGCCCATTAACATATAACTGCTAGCGGTAATAGCTAAACCGATTCCGAAGCGGCGCATCAAATTAGATATAAAAATAGAGATAAAAGAAAACGATGTCCAGCGGTCAAAAAAGGTAAAAATCCTCAAAAAAGACAGACTACTGCTTAAATTAGCATAGTTATTTATAATTGATGGATTTTGCTTCGCGCTATGCGATCGCAAAGTATACTTCCTTTTGCCCAAAATCCAAGGTAAAGTCAATCCCTCAAAAGTCGGCTGCTGACACAGCATCGGTATCGCGCTAGCGCCGGGAAAGTCAGACTCCCATCGGCGCAAATCATCCTTAGCTTTTCGCACTGCTAAAAACAAAGGATCTTCTTCGCCTAAATATCTGAACAAAGACTTGACAAAATAGTGAGCGATCGCATCTGGTATGGGTGCGCGCATCACGATAGTTGACGGTAAAGGCAGGCCTCCCGCCACTAAATCTGCTGCCAATCCCAGGCTGGAACAGGAATTTAAAATTAGCAACTCCAAGCCTTTAAAAATCGATTTTTCTAAGCCCTTTTTTAAATACTCTACTGTTACAGTATTGTCGATATCTGTCTGATTGATGTGCAGCCACCCGTGGGTAGCATTCCTGTTGCTGTGTCCCCCGTAATATAAAATTTGCCAGTTTTTTTCATCCTCAAGATGCGCGCGCAACTCTTCAGGTTTTGGATGTCTGAGAAATTTTAACTTCTTACAGCGATCGCCCACCGACTTTTTGATACTTTTCTTATCTTTTTTAAGATTAATTCCCTGGCTGTTACCCCACACGCATAAAATTCTACCTCGGGAAGGCAGAGGAATTCCTTCTGAGGTGGCCTTTTTGGAAAATTTTCTATACTGGGACGTACTTTGAATTATTTCAGAATTGCTGTAATCTTCGCGAAATTTCCACGCATCCCAAGGCCACTCCCAAATATCCGCATCCTTACTTTCGATAAATACTTCAAAAGATGCAGAGCAGCCGCCGCTTTCGCCGAGCTCTTTTCTCAGATTTCTCTCAATTCCCGTGTAAAAATCCTCACTAGCCAGCCATCGGCTCATGGCTTCATTCAAACCTCGATATATAGCACTAGGGTTGTCTTCAGAAATATTTGTTATTCCTGTTTGCTTGATTTTAATCCCAGAAGCGGTTCGGGTAGAGATCACCGCACCGCAAATCATTTTCCACCTTGCGTGCAGTTTCTCAACTTCGGGTGCTGGCGGCAAACTTCCTTCAAATTTATAAACTGTTATTCCGCTTTGTTTAATCTCCGCTACGATGTGAGGAAAGCCGTCTTTTAAACTTCCGAACCCTAAAGCCAAGATAATTCTTAAGCTCATAAATTAGATACGGGTAAAGTGAATGACAAAATCATACCACAAAATTTTCGGTTACGCTTAGATCGTCAAGAGCTACTCGGATACTAAAGCTCTTGTCTGGATCTACGTGAAAATCGTTCAGCAAAATGCACAAGTTCTGAACCGTTGATTTTACTTCCTCTAAAGTTTCTCCGGTGTCGGATATTAAGGAAAGTTTGATATTCATTGGCAGGTAGCATTCTCCGAGCGCCGGATGCAGTTGGACGTGAACTCTGAGAGTGCGATCGGACTCTTCGGCAATAGCAACTAACAAAGCAAAAGTTGTCCTTCCCAAACGCATTCCCAAGTCAATCAATTTAGCCCGCGTCACATCTGCTTCGGGAAATATACGGACACTGCTTCGATATCCCTCCTGGCGATTTTCAGCTCTCGAACTTCCACTACCTCGGAATACAAAACTGGTATTTTCTTCAGGAAAAATCGCCTTTCCTAAATTTTGCTTGCCTTGCTCAATTTTCTGCCAGCCTGTTTCGACAGCATTTTTCAACCAATTGCCCAATTTTGACGTAATCGGATTTTCGATCGCAACAGGAGAAACCTCCGGCTGCGGGTTAAATACCGATTCAAAAGGCAGCCAATCAGCCGTAAATATATTCTCCAGCCACTGACGCAGGTTAATTTTAGAGGCTGACAAATGTTCGAGGTGAGTTAAGAAATCGTCAAGAGAATGCAATTCGCTCAATACTAATTCCCCCGCCTCCGCAGTTGGAGAAAAACCGAGCAATCTCGCTTTTTTTTCCTCCTCATTTACTTCCACGACGATGTAGCCGATGCGTTCCTCCCTAGTTTCGATCGGCACAGGGCAAATATCCGGTAGATTCGGCGAATTTGACTTGCTGTTTTCTTCGTTTTGATGTACGCCCCTAATCGGACGGCATTCAATTTTGCCCAATCCTTTAACATACAAATCTGCCACATCCTCAAACATCCGAATTACAGGATTCCAGCTATCGCATTGAGTCAGATCGGTTTCAATATCCAAAATTGTTAAGTAATCCCGAACTGCGAGCAAAGCCAAAGTGTTGAGATAAATCTGTTCTATTCTGTGCGGGTGGCGCTGTTCGGAAGCAAATTGCCGTGCTGAACGAATTGCCTTTTGGGTAATTGGCATTGGCAAAGATTCGTTTTCGATACTGTTGTTATTCATGCTTGTATTACACTCCTGGTATTGTTAGTTGATATCCTTGGTCTTCGCAAAATTTTTGCAGCAGGGGGACGCATTGAAGCTTGAACAATTTATACAAAGTGCTAGGCGCGCAGCCAAACTCTGCTGCTAGTTGTTCCATACTTTTACCTGACGACCACTGGCGCTGCAATAAAACTTGGCAAGTTATATCCCGTCTTCTGTGAAGGTGATTGCTGGCTCTCCTGAACTTGTGGTGATAATTTTATCTAATCAGAAAAACAAGCTAATACGCGATTTCTGAAATTATGAAA
>NZ_JAUBWA010000115.1:0-22805 GCF_036702825.1 Microcoleus sp. A003_D6
TATTTATACCTACTCCCTCTCAAATCGTGAATTTTCCACTCCTCAAAAAGCAGTTTTTTTGAGTAATATTACTGATTGACAAATGCAATTAAGTCTTAACTTGTCACCAATGGATAATAGCAAATTCACTCATCTTTCTAAAGGCTGTTTTCTGACTTTTTCAGCAAGCCCTAGGTGGCCAATCATTAAAGCAGCAGCTCTCAGATTGAGAGCTGCTGCTTGGGGGTGCTAAAAAAGTATGTGGCGGCCCAACAACCCCGCTCTACATCCTAGCTAGGTAAAAACGGGTTAACCCGTTTGGTTAACCCGCGAGCTTGGAGCATCGCGCCGAGCGATTAGTTTTGCACTACCAGCTTGACGTTGGCGTTTTGCAAACCGCGCTGCTTGACTGCTGCCAAGGTCTTGTTAACTGCGTACTTCTGGTTGATGGAGTTGATTAACTCAGTTTGATTGTGCTTTTTGGCTACGCCCCAGAGGTCGGCAATCAAGTCAAAGGAACCGTCGCTATTGCGAGACCAACCCAGGTCGTATTCGCCTTCGAGAATCGCCACGATGTCGGAGCGAACGCGCTGACCGTTATAGCCGCGAACATCAGCTTCGGACTTGACTGAAATGCCCAAGTCGCGCAGGGAAGCTTTCAGGATTTCGGCATCGGTGATTTTGGTACGCAGAGTGCTAAAGTGAGACATTGGATTTCCTCCTAATAAAACTGAGAGAGAAACAACAACGGTCTGGATTTAACGGTGCCGCTGGGCGGCTTTTCAATCGAACTGCTAGCTGTTGCTAGCCTTTGCTCCTGTTTGGACCAGGAGAAAGCTTTTAGAATTCCATTCGCTGGTATTCAGCGACGGAAGACGCAGCGGGCCGTGCGCGCTGTCTAGCCCAATCCCGCAGGGCAGTCACCTGTTCGGTCATGGTTTTAGACAGTGGCAATGTAGATTTAATGGCCGCGATGATGTCTAGCTGCGTAAATTCTCTATCTTGAGCGAAGGCTTCGTACATTGCTGCTACTAGCCCTTGCTCAATTTCTGCACCTGAAAATCCGTCGGAAACGTTGGAAAGTTGCTCTAAATCGAAGCGAGAGATGTCCCGACGACGCTTTGACAGGTGAATCTTGAATATATCTTGGCGTTCTTCTTTGGTAGGCAGGTCAACAAAGAAGAGTTCGTCGAACCTGCCTTTCCTCAAGAATTCCCCCGGCAACCGCTCGATTCGGTTGGCTGTTGCCATTACGAAGACTGGGGAAGTCTTTTCTTGCATCCAAGTGAGGAAGGAACCGAAAATCCGGCTGGAGGTGCCTCCGTCTGAGTCGGCCGAACCAGTTCCTCCTGCAAAGGCTTTGTCTAGTTCGTCGATGAAGAGGATGGCTGGAGAGATGGATTCTGCGGTTTTGAGGGCGTTGCGGAGGTTGGCTTCCGATCGACCCACCATCGAGCCATCGTAGACTCTACCCATATCTAGCCTCAGCAGAGGCAGTCCCCAAAGGCGGGAGGTAGTCTTGGCAATCAGCGATTTTCCGCATCCGGGTACGCCGAGAATTAACATCCCTTTTGGTTGGGGCAGACCGTATTCTCTCGCCCTTTCTGTAAAGGCGTTGGAACGCTGTCTGAGCCACCGCTTCAGCTCTTCTAACCCGCCGACTGCATCCAGGGTTTCGTCTTCTTCAATGAACTCTAGAATGCCGTTGCGCCGAATTAATTGCTTTTTCTCCGACAGAACTATGTCTACTTCTTTTTCTGTTAACTGTCCTGTGGAAACTTGGGCTTTGCGATAAACTTTTTCAGCTTCGTCCTTAGTCAATCCCAAGGCTGCTTTTAAAAGTTTTTCTCGCGCTTCTGTGGTAATGCGTCGCGATTTTGTTTGCTCCAACTGGCCAGACAATACTTGGTTTAGTTCCTTCATGTCTGGGAGCGCGAAGTCTAATACCACTACTTCCTTTTCTAGCTCGATCGGAATTTGCTGCAAAGGAGACATCAGTATAATTGTCTTTTGCGTTCCTTTGAAGTTGGCGATCGCATCGCGCAACCACCTCGTTACCGGAGGAGAATCTATAAAAGGATGCAAATCTTTGAAAATGTAGATGCTAGCGTTGCTGTTGGGTTCTCGCTGCCTGATCACCCATTCAATTGCTGCCTCTGGCGAGACTGTGTTGTGCTGGGTGGTGGTGCGGGGTTGACCGTACTCCACAATGCCGTGAGTTACAGTCCAGATAAATACTCGTCGCTGTGGTTTGGCTTGAGCTATTGTCGAAATTGCTTGCTCACACCGCTCTTCCTCGGATGTCACGAGGTAGATCAGAGGATATTGAGCTTGGATTAGAATACTGATCTCTTCTTGCATATTCCTCGACCCACTAGAGACGGTGCTATCTTTGCTGAATCTCAATGCTGCCATTAGCCTCTTACTGAAATTTTCAGTTCTGGCTTTTTGGGAAAGCAAGGCATTCTTAGCAGGGAACCAATTCTTCCTCTCCCGGTTGGGCTGTGCTGGCACTGACGCCCGACACTTGCTTTACTGGAAGATCCTGCTCAGCCAATAAGCTCGGCTGACTTTTGAGGGATGCCAGTTCTCCATCTCGCATTACTACAGAACCCGTGCATTCTGGACAGTTGTATACCCGATGGGTTTGTCCGTAGGAGGCTTCTACTTCGTCAACCAGTTCGGGGTTTCCTAGGTAAAAGACTATTGCCCTTTCTGCAATTGATGACATCGGTTCTGTTTCGACTGCGGCTTTGATTTTGAGCTGGCGATGCAGTTCAGGTGGAAGATACAGTGTAACTTTTTGCTTTTCTTGCATATGACAGTGAATTGACTTACCCGGGTATGTATATCAGATTAGCCGCTTAATTCTTTGCTGTCAAGCCTCTATGCTGCTTTAGCGTCAGTTTGTAATATTTCGTTACAATTATTGTGATTTGGGGGCTGCCTACAACGGAGAATTAAGGAATGTAGCTGATGAGGCTGCGGTGCAGCGGCAGGTATTACGATTGGGGATTTTCGATTTTCGATTTGGGATTGGGGAATGAATGATGGCTGTCAACCGCAGATTTAAGGCAGATTGACGCGAATAAACGCAGATAATTTCCTGTTATGGCGAGCTTGGGGAGGCAATGCAAGTCTAATTTTAAGGCCCATTAGCCGATCGCCCCCTCAGATATGGCAAAATCAATCAGAGTCTGCCGGTAAACATCCGGCAATCCCGTGTCAAAACACCGCCCTCGCACAACATAACCAGCCATTCCCTCGAACTTCCGCAACTTATCCAAACACGACGTTAACTGAAATTCGCCTCTTTCTCGAAAATTAGCATTAATATGTTCTGCCAAATAATCAAAAATTTTAGAATCCAGGACATACATCCCAAACATAGTTAAAAATAAATCCTCCGCCATGCCTTCTACGCTTAAATGCTGCCGCGCATACTCGATATCCGGCTTTTCGTAAACTTGCGTCACAGACAAAATAGCATCTTGTTCCTGCCAAACTCCCGCCGCACAGCCGTAGTGATGAATTACCTCAGCTTGTGTTACTCTCAAACCAATTACGCTTTGCTGCACTTGCGAGTAAATATCCAATAGCTGGCGCGCGCAAGAGTTTGCAGTGTCCGACAAGTAAATGTGGTCGCCCAACAGCAGCAAAAATGGCTCGCTGTTCGTCCATTCTCTAGCACAATATACCGCGTGGCCGAATCCTTCCTGAACATCTTGAGTAAGAATTGTAACTTTCTGTCCCACATTTTGTAAATATTTACTATAATCCTGATTTTGCACAGACAGTTTTTGGAAAAGTTGGGGAGACGGAGGGGCTTTAAAGAAATCTTCAAAAAAAGCGCGATCGCCATTTTGCACAACTATACCAACTTCTTCGATTCCGGCGCTCAAAGCTTCTTCCACAATTGCCAAAATTATCGGTTTGGCGCGGCCGTCGCGATCGATAATTGGAAAGAATTCCTTCTTCACTGCCTTAGTAGCCGGAAACATCCGAGTGCCAAAACCGGCGGCCGGAATCACCGCTTTGCGGACTCTGTACTGAGAACGGATTGTCATAGGATTTTAGATTTTAGATTTTAGATTTTAGATTTTAGATTAGACTTGCATTGCAGAAGTCTGCTTTCGATAGAGAAACCGCAGATATCGGGCAGATAAACACTGATTGACGCAGATGATTTCAGGGTATTTTCCGATTTTGGCAATTGCTCTATTGAATAATTTGAAGCTTCCCTAAATCGGTCTTTCTTTTCAACTTATTTTCAGTTTCACACAATTCATCTGAGGAAAATCCCGTGCAATAATCTCGATAACCTGCCGTTGACTTTCTGCATCTTTAACTATAAACTGCGCCGTGCCATCTCCTTGAGAACCTACTCCCTTCCCGCCCAAAATATAAGGCTGAATCGGTGGATAGTTCAAAAGTTCGTGCAAAACAGCAGCAGTTAACTGCCCCGGACAAGCGGGGATTAAATGCTTGTCAAATTCCCTCTGGGCAACTTTCATCAACTCGCCGAGTTTAACCGCATCTCCCTGCTGTAAAGCTGCGGCCGCATCTTGCGTAATTCTCCAACTAATCGCACCGAGATATTGCTGCACGTTTTCTTGAACTTCATTCGCAGCAAATGGGTAAGCCTGATTCAAACTTGCTAGAATTTCTTGAGTGTTTTTGCTAGCACCCAAATCTACGAGCACCAAAAACAAATCTTTGGTAACTTTTAGCTCAACAACATCCATTTGAGAACCGTCAAAAATCATCATGATCGGGCGATTTCCATAGGCACAACCCTGATCCATGCGGCCGCAGCGCGAAGGTGTGGCAGTCTCGCCTAAATAAGCCATTTCCATTTCGCCGCGCACGTTCATTTTTAAATCGTATAAGCGGTTAAAAGCGCGGGCTACTAACACGCAAATTGCGGCGCTGGAAGACAAGCCTTTCTGAATTGGTAAATCTGTTAAATAATTGTCAATCTCTACTCCTCCCACGCGGTGATAGGTGAGAAATTGAGCCGCAACACCGGCTGCATAACTGAAAAAAGTTCCTGTTTGTGCTTCGGCAAGCAGACAATTTTTTTCCATCAGGAGTGCAGCTTCTATTTTGGTGCCGTCATTTAAAGCAGCCCGCAAAATCAAGTGTGTGGGATGTGGGCTAACTTCAGCATAAATTCCTTGATTTGTACTGGCTATCAGAGTGTAGCCTTTTGCTATAGCAGGATTGAGGGGGCGATAAGTGGCTGCCCAATCGCTGTGTTCGCCAAACAGACAAAGGCGGCCCGGAACAAAAAGTTTCATTGCATCTATCTAAGGGTATCTATATTGCGATTACTTTAACCTGAAATGCAGCTATTGTACCAGCGTGCGATCGTCCTCTGGGTTGATGTCAGCGGCTGGCAATATTTGTTCTAATAAATGTAAACAGAGAGTTAAGGGAACAGTTTCAATGCGTAAGTTAAACATAGGTCTATCTGACGAGCAACGTGCAGGCGTTATCGAACTGTTGAATCACGACCTGTCCGATGCTTATCTGCTGTTAATCAAAACCAAAAAGTATCACTGGGATGTAGTGGGCCCGCAGTTTCGATCGCTCCACCAGTTGTGGGAAGAACACTACCAGGCGTTAACAGTAAATATCGATGCTATGGCGGAACGGGTGAGAACTTTAGGTGGCTATCCAATTGGTACTGCTGAGGGTTTTCTGAAGTATGGTTCGATTAAAGAACATATCGGCGATTTGCCTTTGGCTACGGAAATGGTAGCGCGTTTAGTTGACGACCACGAACTGATTATTCGCAATCTCCGCCAACACGTCGAACAGTGCGGTGAAGAGTTTAAGGATGACGGAACCGCAGACTTTTTGACTGGTTTGATGGAACAGCACGAACAAATGGCTTGGATGTTGCGATCGTTTATTGAAGGGGAATCTATTTCGCCGGACGGTAAGCAGCCAAAAGCTAAAACTGCTACAGCTTCTCACGCTTAGATTCTTTGTACGGAAGTTAAACTCTGATGGTTAGAAACCGGGTTTTTTAGGAAAATACTGGTTTAGATATTTTGATTTTGGTCAAAAACTCGGTTTCTGGGCCTCGGATGCGTCCCTGTTGCAGAAACCGGGTTTTTTGCGATCGACTGCTGGATTCCGAGTGCGCTTCTCAACATAACCTCAGACATTGAGCCGAAAACCGTGCAACAAGAGTGCAAGGTGTCAAAGGCTTTTACGGTATCAAATATTGCCTCGATATCGGTTTGATACGGTAAAGCGCAAAGAGCCGCATTTATTGAGATTGCTGCATTCCCTCTGCTGCTATGAGTTTATAATTGCTGGGTTTGTCAAGAAATATTAAATAATCATGCAGCAATGCAGTAAAAGTGGCACAGTATAAATTGTTGAGGTAAGTAATAGCACGATTGCTGCTACTATTAGCCACAAGAAAATTCATTGTTTGATCGATCGACTCAAGTGCTATAGCGTTGGCGAAGTTTTTTGCAAAGCAACCGATCGCTCTGAGGAGACCGGAATTATGATCGAGCTTGGTTGTCTGGTGCGATCGCGCAACAATGACCTCGGTATAGGAAAAGTTGTTAAAATATCTAATTCAGATGCCTTAGTTGAGTATTTTTGTTCGGTGGGGAACCGGATAGAACGAACCTTAGCCTTAAGTTGGCTCGTTCGAGTTAGGCTACAACCTCAGACGAGGTGCTATTTCTGGTCTCAAAGCAAACAAACTTGGAGGGTTGGTCGGATTTTTGCTTGGGATGAAGATAGCTGTCGATACGAGATTGACTTACCCGATCGCCAAACAGAATTCGCCTTTGAACGAGATGTTTGCGTGCGTTGCAATATCCCCATTGAAGATCCGATCGCAATTATAGCGCTGAAAGGTCAAGAAACACCTTACTTTCACGATCGACGTTTAGCTTTTGTCAAGTGTCTGACTCAACAACGCGCTGTCAGTCGCGGCATGACAGGACTGATTTCTGCCAATATTGAGCTTTATCCCCATCAAGTTGAAGTTGTCCGGCGCGTACTAGAAGATCCTATTCAACGTTACCTGTTAGCCGATGAAGTTGGACTGGGAAAAACGATCGAATCTGGTGCTATTCTTCGCCAATATCTTCTCGACTACCCCCAGGGACGGGCTGTGGTATTAGTACCGCAATACCTGCAGGAACAATGGCTTCAAGAATTAGAAAATAAATTTTATATTTCTCCCTCGGACAATCGAGTGCAGGTGCTTGCAGTAGAAAATGTCGATCGAATCAGCCCGAATGCCGATTTAGGCTTTTTAATCTTAGATGAAGCGCATCACGTCGCAGCAATGGCTACCTCTTCAGATTCGGCGAAGCGCGGGCTTTTCGAGACTTGCAAACACCTCGCTCATCAAAGCGATCGCCTACTCCTATTATCTGCAACCCCAGTTCTCAATCACGAGCAAGATTTCCTGGCGATGCTGCACTTGCTAGATCCAATAACCTATCAACTTAACGATTTGGAAGGTTTTCGTGCGAGGGTGCAAAACCGCCAACAAATTGGTCGAGTTTTACTCTCATTTAAGGAAGGAGCAAATCCTTTTGTTATTAAAACTAACCTCAACCAACTGCGAAATCTGTTTGCTGAAGATCCGTATCTGCTAAACCTCGCAGATCAGTTGCAAATTTGCTTGCAGGCTAAAGAAACACCTGCGGGCGATCGCGATCGAATTGTGCGATCCATTCGCACCCACATCAGCGACACCTATCGCTTGCACCGTCGAATGCTCCGCAACCGTCGCGCTTCCGTAGAAGATGTAATTTTCGATCGCAATATCATACCAAAAGTCGAATATGAATTAGATGAGCGATCGCCCCAAATTCACGAACTCATCGACGAATGGCGCACTATCGCCCCCAAAGAACAACAATATCAGCACATTTTTATGCTGTTATTCCGTGCTGCTGGTACTTGGCTGGGAATCTTGCAACAGATAGTTGAAGTACGTTTAAGTTGTATCTCCCATGCTGGCATCATTCAGGAATTTGGAATTGATAGCGCCAGAATTTTGAGTGAAACTCCCAAATTTTCAGGAGAAGCAGAAATCCTGCAATCTTTGCTGCAAATTATTCAAGAACCTTCAGAAGATGGCGATCGCATCGAATTACTCAAGATAGTTCTAATCTATCATTTATCTGAGTGTTTCAAACTCCAATCTTATCGCAGCAACCTTCATAAATTGCTCGAACAATTGCAACAGCGACTTCGCAGACCAGTACCGGGAGATACCTTACCTAAAATTGTCATTTTCACCAGTTTTGTCAAAACAGGTACAGAAATTTTCCGGTACTTATCAGATACTTTTGGTCAAGAAACTGTAGCTAGCCATCAATTAGGGATGGAACGCTCTCAGGTTGAAAAAAACCTCGCTCGGTTCAAAAACGACCCAAAATGTTTTATCCTTGTTTGTGATTCCTCTGGTGAAGAAGGCCGCAACTTCCAATTTGTAAATTGGATGATTAATTTCGATATTCCTTGGTCGCCAAATCGTTTAGAACAAAGGATTGGCAGGATCGATCGCATTGGTCGTCCGATGAATGTTCAGTTTACAGTATTTGCAGGTGCAGACTTAGAAGATAGCCCTCACAGTGCTTGGTATGAATTATTAAAAAGTGGTTTCGGCATTTTTAATCAATCAATTGCCAGTCTTCAGTTTTATGTAGATGAAAAACTGCCGGAACTTGAAGCCGTGCTGTTTCAAGCTGGCGCTAGCGGAATTTTAGAAAAAATTGACTCAATCCGGCAAGGAATTGCTGAGGAACAGGTGAAAATTAGCGAACAAAACGCTTTAGATGAAATTGATGCTCAGGATGAAAATGCTACCGAGTATTTTCAAGCTTTAGATGATTATGACGCAGGCCATCAAGAAATTAAACAAGCAACTGAAGACTGGATTTGTCAAGCGCTACGATTCAAGCAAATTGACGATTTGAATTTAGCAAAAGTGCAGCATTATCAACATACTGCGCGCACTTTAATTCCAATTCACGATCTAAGAACTCACTTTGTTGATTGTGGAGAAATATCTGGTACTTATAATCGGAGAATATCAACTCAACATCCTGGTGTCAATCTCTACCGTATTGGGGAAGGATTTGTGGAAGGGCTAGCATCTTATATTCATTGGGATGACCGAGGTCAAGCCTTTGCGATGTGGCGGTGGGATGAATCTTGGGATGCTGGAGAAGGGATGGAATGGTTCGGTTTTCGCTTTAATTATGTAGTCGAGGCTAATTTGGAAATAGCCCAGCAAGTTTTAACAGATTTAGGGCAGGATAGTAGTAAATTTAAATCTCTGAAGCGACGCACAGATGCGCTATTTCCCCCAATTGTAGAGACAATTTTTCTTGATGCTCGGTACGAACCAATGAGCATTGTTGAAGATGAAGCTATTTTGAAGATTCTGCAAGGTTCGTACAAGGGTAAAATTTCTCGTTCCTCGCGAGATTACAATTTAGCCAAAAGTCGATTATCGGTGCTCAATGAGTTTGTTGATGAGAGTAAGTGGGCAGATTTGTGTAGTCAGGCGCGCGAGACTTCTGAAATACTGTTGCGCGATCGCACTTTTTTCATCTCACTCTGCGAACAACGCGCCCGAGTCGCCGACCAGAAACTAGGAAATAGACTAGAGCAACTGCGGCTGCGCCTCAACCGACTGGCTGAAAGCGAACAAACTTCGCATTCTTTACTAGCAAAAGAAGTGAACATAGAAACTGCGTTAAGTCAAGCTATTTTAGAGGGAATTCGGCATCCCCGAATTAAGCTTGATTCTGTAGGATTTATCATTGTTTCTGGGCGACCTCCGGTTGCATCTCAGGAAGGGGGTGATGAGTGATGACTGATTCTTTTCAAGAACTCAGAGAAATTCTCCAAACAGGTAAGATTCCTGCGGATTTAAGTCAGTTTTCCGAAGCTTGTCACAGGCGCTTGCTGGAAACTTTGGATGCTGCGGGAACTTCTTACGCGCCGGGAATGGGAGATATTGCGGCTCTGATCCGTCAGGTTTTGCGGCGGGAAGATGAGCGACAGGGTGGGATGTCCCAAACTCTGAAAGTATCTCGAACTTTCCCTTTCCCCGATCGCGAAACGTGGCAACAAAGCGGCATCGATATTTTGGGTGAAGGTGCAGATTACTATCTGATTAGCGCTCATCCTTGGCAGCCAGATTGGCTGGATTTTCCCCAAAAATATCCCCCAGAAAAACCCGTATTGAATCAGGAAAAGCGCCGCAATTACGAGCCAGTAGAGGGAGATCCGTTTCTGCAATTAGTTAAATTGCAGAAGTATCAGAGTGTAGGGCAACGTGAAGCAATTCGGGCAGTTTTGACTGCTCCTGACAATTCGACACTGGCGATTAATTTGCCTACAGGAGCGGGGAAAAGTCTTTGCGCTCAACTGCCGGCTTTGTTGCGATCGCAAAATGCTGGTGTAACAGTTGTTGTAGTGCCAACTACAGCACTAGCCATTGACCAAGAACGAGCTTTGAGCCCTTTTGTGAACCATGCGACTGCCTATTATGGCGATGAATCCGGGCAAGGACAACAGAGAAGGCAGGAAATTCGCGATCGCATTCGCAGCGGCACTCAGCGCATCATTTTCACCTCACCCGAAAGCTTGATGAAGTCTCTCGCACCTGCTCTTTACGAAGCCGCCAAATCAGAAATGCTGCGGTATTTAGTAATAGATGAAACGCATATCGTGGAGCAGTGGGGCGATGAATTCCGCCCCGCTTTTCAAGAACTCCCCGGCTTGCGAATAGATTTGTTGCGATGGACTTCTTTTACAACTTTATTGCTGACTGCAACCTTAACAGAATCCTGTTTAGATACCCTGGAAACTTTATTTGGCAAACCAGGCCCTTTTCAAGTAATATCTGCCGTACAGTTGCGACCTGAACCATCCTACTGGTTTGCTTGGTGTCAAAGTGAAGAAATCAGGAAACAGCGATTAATTGAGGCAGTTTATCATCTTCCCCGCCCTCTGATTATTTACGCCACAAAACGCGAAGATGTCAGGCGATGGCAACAGGATTTATTATCGGCTGGATTCAAACGGTGTGCAATTATGACCGGGGAATCCAGTTCCGAAGAACGCTTTCAACTGATCCAAAACTTGCGCGAAGGACGAGTTGATATAGTTGTGGCTACTTCTGCCTTCGGATTGGGTGTGGATCAATCAGATATTCGAGCCGTGCTTCATGTCTGCATCCCCGAAACTATCGATCGCTTTTATCAAGAAGTCGGTCGAGGTGGTCGAGACGGCAAAGCAGCAATCTCGCTCACCTTGCATACCAATGAAGACTTAGACATTGCCAAATATCTTAATGACAAATCTGCCATAACGATCGATCGGGGTTTAGAACGGTGGAAAAGTATGTTTTTGAAGAAAGAAATGCTCCCCGATGGTCGGTTTCGCGTTCCCGTGAATCTTCCTCCATCCTTAAAACCAGAAGATATTGACATGAACAGCGAACAGAATCAGGCTTGGAACATCCGCACTTTAACGCTGATGAGTCGATCGGGTTTAATCAATATCGATGCGGACGAACCGCCGCAAAGAAGAAACTTTAGATCAGAAACAGCTTATAACGAAGCTTGGAAACTGCACAGAAAATCCCGGTTCATCCGCATCCAAGATGAATCGCACCTCAACCGTCAAACTTGGGAACATAAAGTAGAGCCAATTCGCAAACAGAGCCAAAACTGGAGCGATAAAAACCTGCAATTAATGCGCGAGGTTTTGCGGCCAAAACGCTGTATTTCCGAAATATTGGCTGAAGCTTACACCATACCCGCCCGCGCAGTACCAGAACCGAGAAAATCGGTGATAGTTTCTCGCGCTTGCGGTGGATGTCCTGTTTGCCGAAAAAACGGGGAAGCACTATTTTCTGGAATTCTGCCCGCGCCATTACCTGTATGGCAGGAACCGAATTTTTTTGTAGGTGAAGAACTAAAACGATTGCTAGGAGGAGATAAGTTAATGCTCGTTTTCTATGAGTCTCTTGAGCAGAAAAATTGGCAACTCAAAAGCCCTAAATTTTTTAACTGGTTCATCGAACAGGGAATTAATAATTTGGTAATTTGTGATAAATTTGATAGTATATTGAATGAAAAAAAACAAATTACCGATGCTTTGATATTTTTGTTTGAAAAATACCAACCCTTTCTGATGCCGCGCATTTCTACCCTAATCTTTCATCCGCCAGGAAAGGCTATCCCTGACAACTATCTGTCAGTCAACAGAACTTCTGAAGCTCCGCTGATTATCGTGCTTCCTGTGGATACACCCGATCCGAGCCGCCCTGACCGCAAGCTCATTGATATTTTTTCAGGTAGATGTTTTATGTTTAATCAGTTTTGCCGGGAGGTTAATTTATGAGCGTCTTAAAAACTGCTTTAGCTACTCCTAGTAGAATGCGAGGAATATTTAGATATTTACTTCAAGCACCAAAGCAGCGCGAAAACAGGGAAAAACTCACTGGGCTGCTTTCTCCCGATCAATTGTCAGAAGGGAAAAACAAAAGTGCCGAACATCCGATGTTTAATGCTGCACTGCGAGAAAGTATCAAGTGCGGTTTATTAATAGAAGAAAATGAGGATATTTCTATAAATCTTGAACTCCCCGAAGCATTTCGACATCCTCAGACAGGCGATAACTTGTTACCTGATACGCTGGTACAGCTATTTTTTGCTGATAACGAAGATGAAGAAGATTTAGGTCGGTTAATAGCATGGTATTTAGCACAGGATATTTATGATGCTCCCGATACATGGGAAAAAGTAGAAAAGCTTGTCGCAGAGCAGGGAGTTGCTGAGTCTTTAGATTTGAAAATATCCAGCAATACCCTGTCTGGTCAAGTCGAGGATTGGATGTGTTATTTAGGGTTTGCTTGGGGCCATGCTTCAGATTCAAACAAAAAACTTGTTGTGGCTGAGCCAACGGCTTATTTCAGAAGAAATTTAGTGGCTGAGCCAACTGCTTATCTCAGAAGAAATTTAAATGATTTATTTCAAGGAGAAGCAAAAGCTAAACTTTCAATCCGAGAGTTTATCGATCGCCTAGCTAAAAAATGCCCGGTGTTTGAAAATGGCAAATTTCGAGACCAAGTTGAAGAAAAAATTGGTTTTCGCTTACCAAATCATTTATCAACTAGCACAGCTTTTGCCTTATTCCGCCTTCAGGATGATGGTTACATCAAGCTGATCCGAGAGTCGGATGCTGATTTATTCGTCTTTCCAAGTGGCGACAAAGAAGCAGGGTTTTCTCATATTATTTTGACAGGGGTTGAACCATGACTTTTACAAAATTTGTTTGCTGGGATGTCGATCGCGTTCGCCGCGTGATGATGGGTGTGGAGGCTACCCAAACTCCAGATAGTATATTTCTGGCAACTCACCATCCAATTGCCATGTACCGCCAGGAACTGATCGAAGCACCTTCGCGAGTTACCTACAGCGAGTCAGAATTTCTGAAAGACTTTCTCGCTGAACAAGATTTCGCTTTCGTGCCAGTTTTAGGCAGTTCCGGGACGGGAAAATCTCACCTGATTCGCTGGCTAGCTGCGAATATTGCATCGACCCAGAAGCGCCGAGTTTTGCTGATCCCTAGAATTGGCACGAATCTCAAAGATATTATCAGTTTAATATTAGAAGGGATGGAAGGAGCAAGTTTTGATGAATACCGGCACCGTTTAAATCGAGCCACTAGCAGCTTGACAGAAGCCCAAGCGCGGGAACAACTTCTGAATCAGCTTGCGGCTGCTGTTGGCCCAAATGGTCGGGGCGATCGGGTTAAACTTTCGGAAGTGGAAAAATACCTTGTTGACGCTATTGACTCTTTTTTGTACGATCCATTTTTTCGGCAATACTGGCTCGAACAGGGTGGTATCATCCATCAATTAGTTATTCATACTCTTGGAAACCAAGATAAGGTCGAAATCGTTAACGAACGGCGACAGTTCTCATTAAATGACTTGCCCCTTGATATTCGATACATTCAAAAAGCTGGGGAAAAAGCTAGAGATTTTTATAGAGAACTATACAGCAATGACGAAATTCAAAAAGCAGCCGTAGAGTGGTTAAACCGCCATCTCGATCAAGCGATCGCGCAGGTATTAAGCCTTGGTCGTGAAGATTTGCAAAGATTAATGCGCGAAGTTCGTGAAACTCTAGCAGAGCAAGGAATAGAATTAGTTTTGCTGATTGAAGATTTTGTCAAATTTCAAGGCATCGATCGCGAAGTTTTAGAAGCAGTTTTAGCGCGGCCTCAGCAACCAGGAGGCAAACATTTGTGCGCGATCCGAACGGCGCTAGCTTGTACTACGGGCTATTTTGATGGTTTGAGGTTAGATACTGTAAAACAGCGGATTACTTTTAGCGTTAATCTCGATGTCGGTACAGTTGGAAAACAACAATCTTTAGTCAATTATGCAGATATCAAACAATTTGTGGCTCGATATCTCAACGCGGTGCGTTTAGAGGATAAAATAATTCAAGATTGGGCTAAGTCTCGCAATGATGAAGATTCAGATAAAGCAGATATCAGTAGTGCTTGTAATGAATGCGAACACAAACTAGCTTGTCATGCAGGTTTTGGAGAAGCGGACGGTTTTGGTTTGTATCCCTTCACGCCTGAAGCCTTAGAGCAGATGCTTGCTAGGGTAAACCCCGAAACTTTTAAACCTCGATTTTTGATTAGAGATGTTCTCAAGTGGACGCTAGAAAATTTTATTTCCGATATTAAGCATGGACACTTTCCTGCTATTTCTCTGCGAGAACATTTTGGCAAGATGCGGCTGAGTGCAATGGTTCAGGCAGATATTAAAGCCAAAGACCAACAAAATTACGATCGCCGCCAAACTCTCCTCGATTTGTGGACTGATAGTAACGAGCTTTGTGATTTGCGCCCAGAAATTCACTCCGCATTTGATATTCCTGCACTTGGCGTGAAGGTGCAGCAGACCAAAGTTAGACCCTCAGTTTCGCAGGCTAAAGACTCTAGGACTTCGGTTAGTAATTATCGAGTTGAGCCACAATCTCAAACTGAAAAAATTCCCGATAAGTTGACGAATCAACTGCAAATTCTCGATCGCTGGAATAACCGAGACATTCTCCCGCAAGATATCGCTGGAGAACTGCGACCGTTGATTTACTCAGCTATTATTGAGCGCATTGAATGGGATACAGAAATGCTACTTCAGGGGAGTTTTGCTGCTAGCGATAGTAAATACTTTAAGCGCCGAAACTTAATTTTTTACAGCCCAAAAGTTACGAGGGAGACGATTTCTGGAGTTAAACTATCTCTTCCTCTTAATCCTGACGATCCTGATGAGTTTCGAGAAAGCGCGATCGCCTTTCAAGGTATGTTGCAATACAGCTATTACAAGCATTGGAAGTTCCCGGAGGGCGATCGCTACTTCCGCACCTATGCTAAACAACTGGAAAGATGGAGTCAGTATGTCCTCCAGCAGATTCGCCTGTATCCCCGCGAGTCTGGGGAACCCTGGAGCCCTGTACCTGCGGCAGTTGAGCTACTGGCGATCGCCACCACAATGGCCGGACATTCTACCAATTCTACTGAAGATTTGATAAATGCTTTGTTTCTCAAACTAGAGCCAAAAGATTTAGAACATCGTTCAGCTACTTGGAAAAAGCTATTTGGTACTTTACAAAAACACTCCCTAGCTTTACTAGAAACTATTACCAGCCGAACGGCTTGCACGAAAGGAAGTTCTAAACAATTTCAAATTATTGATACTGTTCAAATTTTGGAACCTTTGAAACAGATTAGCAAAAGTTGGCAGCCTCAATGTGAAATTCCGGCAGATGTTCGGGAGAAGTTTCCCGAAATTGATAAAGCGCGTCAAGCTGTGGATGAATTGCTAGAAAAGGCGATTCAAGAGGAGTGCGATCGGCAACTCGCTGTTTATCATTCTCTAGTATCTGAATTAGGAGAAAATATCAACAAAAAGGATGTTGCTGATGTTGTAAAACAGGCAATAAAAGAAGCAAGCAAAGCAGGTGTAATTGGGGGTGGAAAGAGTTTTGACGACCTAACATCGGTCGTAAAACAGTTTAAGGCGATCGGGCTTTCTAGCTATGTAGATAACATGAAGCGCGTGCAAACTGAGAAAGATAATCCCGACAGTCAACCGGGGAAGCTGCTTAAGTATCTCAGCGAAAATCATCAAAAAGCAATGGCAGAATCTTCGGACTTTCTCAATAGTACCAATAATTTTCTTGATTCTTCTCTAAGCAAGGTCAATAACCGGATTGAGGAGTTAGAAGCGTTAGGTGGTGCAACAGTAGAATCTAGCCATAAATCTATTCAAGATGGATTGGCAAAACTGCGGAATCTAATTAGTGAGATTAAAGGATAAACAATATGCTTTTACAAAAATCCCATCAACTGAGTGAGTTGTCTCAAAAGAGAATTAATCTTCAGAAGTCTGCAAAGAATTTGGAGGGTTTTCTATCAAGACAACAACAAATTGAGCAAGCTGTCACTGGAACTATACCTCTGGTGCAATCTTTGAGAGCTTTTCGCCAAAGAGAAATTGTCAATTTTGATTTAACTCAAAAGGCTGACAGTTTGCTGAAATTTATTGCTAATCTTGAAGCAAAATTTCAGGAAGATCCTGAGTGGATTATCCACAATGAAAATTTCAATAACAAAATTTTTACTTCTGCGGTAAATCAATTACAAAAAGCTCTGAGAGAGCAATTGACTCAAGCTTGGCGGCTGTACCGAACTGAAAAGATGTCGAGCACTAATCAGGAAGTCCTGAAGGTGCTGGATAAAGTTTCGACATTTAAGCCAATTATTCAACGAATTAGAACTTTAGATTTGCAAATTCGGGAGTCTAACTCAATTCCCGAAAGCCTTGAGGATTTTGCAAAAGTCGATCGCCTAATTGAGCAATTGAAGCAATGCTGGGATAAACTGGATGCTGATGAAGTCCCTGAAGCAGTGCTGGATTTTCTCAAAATTGCTGCTAATGAGGGTGCCACTTTGAGTCTTTTAACCCCTGAAGTGGAAGATTGGTTGAATAAACATGGTTTGATTGATGCTTTACGAATTCGCTTGACGTGATAATTTTAGCAGTGAAAAAAGGTTCGCAATGCACACCATACAAATAAAATTAATGCCTGGTAATATCCGCAATCCGCACCCTACAAATAAAGTTTATGCCTATCATTTTGTTAAACTATTAAACCGCATTCTTTCATACACCTGCGACGGCAGCATTCTGTGAACTTTCGTCCGCGTCTCAATCTTCGCAAGTGTCGTCCCTTCACTCGATTCTGATGCTGGTTTTAATTTTAAACCCAATTCAGTGGGCGGTGAGACTATAATTTTTAAGAGGCTGGTTATTGACAGCAAGTACAGATTGTGACGCAATAGTGACATAAATAAATCTTCTTTAAAAGCTTGAGCTAGCCAAAATAATGTACTGGTATAATTGCCGTTGCCGTTGCTTTTGACTGCTAAATAAATGTAGAAATTGCTGCTAGACCAGCGATAAATGTTGCTAGGAATTTCTGGATGTCGCTGCCTGACCTCTGCCATAATTAAAGAATGACCTTTTGCCATTGCTGCATAGTTGCAAGACATACTGCTGGCAATCTGCCGGTAGCCAACTAAATATTCTGGCACTACTTTAAATTGATAATGTTCGGCGATGCGGAGGTGAAGTTCCCAGTCTTCGCAGCCTTGAGCGTTTTCTGCTTTTAATTTGCAGTTGTAACCGCCGATTTTTTCAAAGCAAGCGCGGCGGATTAGGGATGAGCTGGCATTGCCGATAAAATATTTATAAACTAATGCTTGGTAAACTTCTCCGGCGATGGTGGAGTTGTAAAATCCGCCTGTGAGCAAGTCTTGTTCGTTGATGTCAACTGACCAGGAATAGACAACTCCGACAGTGGGTTCTGATTTTGTTAAGCATTCTATTTGTTTTTCTAGGTTTTGCGGATACCAAATATCGTCGGCATCGATGGGAGCAATGTATTCGCCGTGGGATTTTTCTATTGCTAGGTTGCGAGCGGCGGCTACGCCTGCATTTGATTGCTGCAATAAGAGGATTCGGCTATCTTTTTGGGCAAAAAATTTGACGATTTCGGCTGTTTTATCTGTAGAGCCGTCGTCAACTACTAAAACTTCTATGTTTTGATAAGTTTGAGATAAGACGGACTCTAATGTTTTAGTGATAAAATTTTCAGCGTTGAAAGCTGGTATGATGACTGAAACTAAGGGCTGATTTACATTGTTTTGGGAGGTGTTCATGCACGACGATCGCCAGTTGCGTGTAAAATTTGGGTTCGAGGACTCTGGGCTAACGCTATGTTAGCAAATGACTAAAGCTCGATCGTACACCGTGGGAAATTTTAAGATGTATATTTTAAAATATATTGCCAAAACTCATAAAATGTGGATTGACTGGGCAGTAGAGACACAGGCTTGGTGCAGGAGTCACTCGCGGATGAGCTCTGTAAAAGAACCTGTAGCGGCCAAGTCCTGACAGCCGGCGTATCTCCGTATATACTAGGAAAATAGGTTTGATTTTATACTGGTTGTGCAAGATAAAATCAAAGTCGGGTGCGGTGGAACAATTTCAGACACAATAGCTGGTGGGGTTTTTTCTAAGGTTTACAAAAACAATCCTATATTTAAAGATTTAATAAAGCTGTTGTCTGCATCAGGTCAGTCTCAGGAAGATGTGGCGTAGAATACAGGTAGGAATGGGAAAAAATGCAGTCGAGAATGCCAGCAAAAAATTTAGTTGAATTGAAACAGAAATCGGGTTATAAACAAAAAAGCAGAGCTGATTTTACCCTTGGTAAAGTAGCACCAGTAAAATTCCAGCAATTTTTTGCCGGGAGATTTATTAAATAATTTAGGTAATGATTTCTACCGCCGACCCGACTGTATCCGTGATTATCCCAGTCCACAACGGGGGCGCTTACTTCCGCACCTGTTTGTCAAAACTGGCTCAAGCTGTACCGAGACCGATCGAGATTATTGTAGTAGCCGATGGCGAAAGCGATGGTTCTTGGCGTCTGGCTAAAGAATTCGGCGCCAAAGTCATCAGAATTCCCGAATGCGGGGGGCCGGCGCGGGCAAGGAATTTGGGTGCCCAGGCTGCAAAGGGAGATATTCTATTTTTTGTGGATGCTGATGTTGCAATTTGTCCTGAAGCTGTGGGTTATGCGAGCTCGGTGTTCAAAAATAATCCCTACTTAGCTGCTTTCATTGGCTCTTACGATGATGCTCCTGGAGATCCCGATTTTCTATCGCAGTACAGGAACTTGCTCCACCACTACGTACACCAAACAGGTAACGAAGAAGCTTCGACTTTTTGGGGGGCTTGCGGAGTGATTCGCCGGGAAATTTTTTTGCAGATGGGCGGCTTTAATGAGAGTTACCGCCAAGCTTCGATCGAGGATATTGAGCTCGGCTACCGTTTGAAACAAGCCGGTTATAAAATTCGGCTGTGCAAAACATTGCAGGTGAAGCATTTAAAGCGCTGGGAAGCGATGGGGATGGTGAAAGCTGACTTTTTCTACCGAGCGCTGCCTTGGACAGAACTGATTTGGCGCGATCGCAAATTGAATAACGACCTCAACTTGCAAGTTTCAAACCGCATCAGCGTGATTTTAACTTATGCAGTGCTGCTGGCAATTTTGGGGACGTGCTGGTCGCTGAGCTGTCTGGTACTGGCTAGCTTGCTGGCAATACCGCTAGTAGCAATTAATGCACCGCTTTACCGATTTTTTAGGCAAAAACACGGTCTCCTATTTGCCCTAAAAACAATTCCCTGGCACTGGCTTTTCTACTTTTACAGCGGACTGGCATTTGCGATCGGCACGGGTCGCCACTTATACCAAAAAAAACCCTTGACTGGTAAAGTTAGCTTGCCAGTATCGCTGAATAAATCAAGGCAAATTATCCTTTCACATCAGGTCGATCGATAGTTTCTCAGGGTGTTCGCGGGTGCATCTATCAATTTTAGAAGTTATAAATAATTGTATAGTTCGAGAAAAAAAGCTGGAGGTAGGCTGAGTGAAACATTATCCTGTTGCGATCGTCGGTGCAGGCCCTGCGGGCTTGACTGCTGCCTACGAGCTAGTCAAGCAAGGTATCATCCCTGTTGTACTAGAAAAAGGTGATAAAGTTGGAGGAATAGCTCGCACAGAAACCTACAAAGGCTATCGTTTCGACATTGGCGGCCACCGCTTTTATACTAAAGTTGCAGCCGTACAGCAGTTGTGGCAAGAGGTACTGGGAAATAAGTTTATTAAAGTGCCGCGATTGTCGCGAATTTATTATCGAGGTAAATTTTTTAACTATCCGATCGGTGCCTTCAATACTCTCTTTAATTTGGGCATAATTGAGAGTACGCTAATTATTTTGAGTTATCTGAAAGTTAGAATCTGGCCGCTTCGGGAAGAACAAACTTTTGAACAGTGGGTGATAAATCGTTTTGGCGAACGGTTGTACAAAACATTTTTTAAGACTTATACTGAAAAAGTTTGGGGAATTCCCTGTTCGGAAATTCAAGCCGATTGGGCGGCGCAGCGGATTAAGGGGCTGTCGCTGACGACAGCAATTATTAATGCTTTGTTTGGCAGCAACGATACTAAAACATTAATCAAAGAGTTTGACTATCCGGCTTTGGGGCCGGGGATGATGTGGGAAAAGTTCGCGGAAGTTGTGGAAAGTAAAGAGGGCAAAGTTTATCTGGATACTAAAGTGATTAGCTTTGAGCGTGAAGGTAATAAAATTAAAAGTATTACTGCTGAGCAGAACGGAGAATTAGTTCAATATTCGGCGGATAATTTTGTTACCAGTATGCCGATATCGGCGCTGGTAGCAAGACTGAAACCGCAGCCGCCAGAAGAAGTGTTGCACGCCGCGCGATCGCTCAAATATCGAGATTTTTTGATTGTATCGCTGATTGTCGATCGCAAGGATTTGTTTCCCGACAACTGGATTTACATTCACTCTCCCGAAGTTAAGGTTGGGCGAATTCAAAACTTTAAGAATTGGAGTGCTGCTTTAGTTCCTGACGCTAGCAAAAGTTGTTTGGGAATGGAATATTTCTGTAGCGTAGGCGACGAGGTTTGGGAAATGTCGGACGCTGAACTTGTGGAATTAGCAACTCGCGAGTTGGTTGGTTTGGGTTTAGCAAAAATTGCGGATGTTGAAGATGGAGTTGTCATACGGCAACCGAAAGCTTATCCAGTTTATGATGGCGAATATCGCGGACACTTGCGGGTACTTGAAGGCTTTTTGAAAGGAATTGATAATTTGCAGACGATCGGGCGAAACGGTATGCACCGATACAACAACCAAGACCATTCTATGCTGACGGGGCTGCTGGCGGCGAGAAATATTCTCGGCGAAAAGCACGATTTGTGGGATGTGAATACTGAGCGATCGTACTATGAAGACTTTAGTGTCGATCGCTCAAAAGAAAAGAAGGATTCGGATTTGATTTCGCAGTCAATATAGCCAGCCGAAATAGGGATTGCCATGAAAAAAGCGAACCTGCCAAACTTAATCGGCTTCGCAGCAAGCATCTTCGTGCTCCTGCTTTCATTGCAGTGGTTTGTCCCTATCCAACTCGACTTAATCGAAGCGATCGCCGCGATCGCTTCTGCTTGGAGCGTTTGGCTGCTTGCTAAAAACAATCCCCTCGGCTGGTGGATCGGCTTAATCGGAGTTATCGCCTACGCTGCGGTGTTTTATCAAGTTAAACTTTACGGCGAAGTAGCGATTCAATTCTTCTATTTAATCACGAGCTTGCAAGCAATTTATATTTGGCTGCGGGGCGGCGAAAACAGCACAGAAAAACCTGTATGTCGCATTTCTCAACGCTGGCTCATCCTCACCGCAGTCTTAGTTACAGTTGCTGTATTTGGCTTGCGAACAGTATTAATATCTTTGGGCGGCGCCGCACCATTTTGGGACGCCCTTACCACCATCTTAAGCGCGATCGC
This sequence comes from Microcoleus sp. A003_D6, assembly GCF_036702825.1. Taxonomy (NCBI): domain Bacteria; kingdom Bacillati; phylum Cyanobacteriota; class Cyanophyceae; order Oscillatoriales; family Microcoleaceae; genus Microcoleus; species Microcoleus sp. A003_D6. Next base: position 22,014 of record NZ_JAUBWA010000115.1, read on the forward strand.
CCAGTTGTACCTGATGGAACGCTATCTCGAAAGCTGGTATTTGTGGATTGTTGCAGACACGATTTACGTTCCCTTGTATGCCTCGCGCGGGCTATATCTGACGAGTATTTTGTACGCGATATTTTGGTTGATGGCAATTTACGGACTGCAAAATTTTCAGCGGATTTACTGGGAACAAAAGTTAAAACAGCAGCAATCTTTATGATACTCGGTGTTACTGTAGGCAAATTTTATCCCTTCCACAAAGGACACGACTACTTAATTAGAGAAGCTAAAAAAAAGGTTGACCGTTTAATCGTTCTGGCTTGCTACAAAACAAATCAAGCAGTTGCAGGAAGCGTTAGAGCCGAATGGATTCGGTTTTTGCATCCCGACGCAGAAGTTATCGAAGTGCTCGACGATTTGCCAGAAGCCCCCGAACCTTGGGCTCAGAGGACTCTGGAGGTGCTTTCCGGGCGAAAACCCGATATTGCTTTTACTTCCGAAGATTACGGCGAACCTTGGGCAAAACTGATGGGTTCTCAACACTGTGCAGTCGATCGCCAACGGCTCAAATTCCCAATTTCTGGAACGCAATTGCGATCGCACCTAGCCGAACACTGGCAAATGCTGACTCCCCCAGCCAAAGCCTACTTTGCCAAACGAGTCTGCGTATTGGGTGTAGAATCGAGCGGCACGACTACCCTAGCACGATCGCTCGCACAGCACTACCAAACCATTGGTGACAAGTTAAGGCTGTAAGTCTTTTGTCAAGAGGTTTTCAGAGAATTGTTGAAAAAGAACTGGTCAGAC
>NZ_JAUBWA010000116.1:0-22583 GCF_036702825.1 Microcoleus sp. A003_D6
GAACACTTACTAAGCAAGGGAAACAAGATAGGGCTGACGCACCCTACAATACTATTTTAAATGCGTAACAGCTTAGCGGTTAAATCATTGCGATTCAACCGAAATTGATGAGATAACTGGCTTTTTGGGAAAATTATATTAACTTTTTTTCATAGTTTCCCTATGCTTATTCAAGAAATCTAACAATGCTTCTGCCTCCGGTGATGGCTGTAAACTGGCGTAAGAATAGCGATACAAACCTCTGCAAATCAAAGATAACCGTGTTGGGAGATCGAGCACAGATGGGATATCGACGATCGCATCATCAACTGGTGGAATATCCCCTCGCTGACAATATACTGCATAGCTAATTCGAGGCGATTTAGCCCGACTGCTGCTGCGGCTTCCCCAGTGAAAAACGTATTGATCCCAGCACGATAGAGTACCAGCTTGTGTCGGTAAAGCCCGGATATCTTCCAAGGCAAATTTAGTAGCTTTTGTCTTGAGATTTTTGATAGCTTCAGCATACTCTGGATCGCGGTTTGCCGGAATCATGTACATACATGAATTGAGGGGATTAGCCTCAGTAATTGTCACCCAGAGAGTAAGCACTGTCGGCATACCGTTGGAGTCTATAGTATTTTCGTACTCGGCGTCGCGGTGAGGCTCAAATCCTTTCCCGCTGTCAGAAGTTTCTATGTAATAAACCCAAAAATTTGGAACTAGCTTGTAGCCGTTTCCCAAAATTCCTGTCAAGGTTGAGTTAAAGTAACCAAATGCTTGATAGAAGACATCGTAGACGAGGGCAAACATTGTCGGAAACCCTGCTTTTCTGACAGTTTCTATACAGTCGCGCATCTGGTGAATAGTAGCAGCAGGTATTACGCTAGGTGTTTGGAAATAGCCTTCTTCTCGCAGTTGCAGGCTGTACTGGTCAATTTCTGCTTGGGGGACTGCCGAAAATTCTGAAAACCCTTCAAATGGTCGATCGGAAATAGTTAAATTGGGGTTGAGATTGCGCCAGTAGTTAATATCTTCTGCTACAGGCAGAAGTGGAATTAATTTATCTAAGTCAAGAGACTTTCTCAGAGTGACTGTTTCTTCTGTCATCGATCCTATTTTACGTTGATACTGCACAGGGGAAAGCCGGACGATCGCTCTTTTGCGATATTTGCGTTCATCTTTCCCCCTACTGCTGATTGTACGTCATTAACGAGCTAAAATCTCCAATTAATTCACTCCCAAATTAGTTTTAAAATATTGTCGGTACAATTCGCACCTCGGAATGCATTCATTCCCCTGCAATTTCACCAACCCCAAACTGTCCAACTTAAACGCCTGCATCGCCTTTAATTGCACCGGAGAATCCGCCGCCGCAATCTCTCTCATCCCCTGCGCCAACTCTGGATATTCTTCCAAATTCCACAACTGCCGGCGCAAATGGTCGCTGTAAATTCCCGCATCTGCGATCGCAGTTTCTTTTAATTCATCCAGTGTCAAATCCGAGCGCGAAATGTGATATAATGCAACTCGCACTAAATACGGATGTCCGCCGACAATTGCCATCAATTTCTCAACTTCGGCTTCCGACCAATTCAAGTTGTGGCGCGCTGCTAAATCTTGGATTTGCTGATGGTTGAATTCCGGCAAATCTACGGGAAGTCCGACGTTGAAAGGCGATTGATTGATGTTCATCGGGATATAAACTTCGGTGGAGTGAACTACAATTAATCGCAGTTTTTTCCAGATGTCGCGCCGCTTCGATTCTTCGTGCCACGCCCGCAACAGTCCTAAAAAGTCTTCGGCTATGTCGGGATATTGGAAAACGCGATCGATCTCGTCTAATCCTAAAATTAAAGGGCTGTCGATTTGCGGCAAAATGTATTTTTCAAAGTAATCTTTGCAGTTGACTTTGCTGCCAAAAATATCGTCCCAATAATCGTCTAATTGATTTGGCAAGTGCAACTCGCGCCCGACATAAGCGCAAAACCATTTTAAAAATTTATCTAAGTCCGCGAATACGGCTTTATCTACTAACTGAAAAGTTAGCGGCACTGTGCAATAACCTTGACGGGCTCCGTGATGCAAAATTCTTGCCATCAAGGACGTTTTGCCCATTTGTCTCGCTGCTTTAATTCTAATTAACGCGCTGGGCTGCAAAATAGTTTGATAGCAGCGTTCTTCGATGGGCTGGCGTTCTACATAAAATTGAGAAGCGACATCAACTTGTCCTCCCGGCAATTCCGGTTCGGCGGCGGGTAAAGGAATCTCGTCGCTGCTAATTTCTAATACCTGGTTGGGCGTTAAATCTTCCGGTTCTTCTTTCACTGGTGCGGGAGTTTCTGCTAGCAAACTCAGAACTTCTTCGATCAGAATGGGAGTGTCGGCGGGAGAACACCATTCTCTTTGTTCGATCCGGTACAGATAGCCGCGCAAATCGTGATTTAGAGGCGCGTTCAGGGGAAAACCGACGCGGATGGGGAGAATTATTGGTTTTCTGTCAGGGCGAGCATCTTGCAGTTCTTTTGCTTGCTGGACTTGATATGTTAGCAGTTCGCTTTGGCTGACAGTTGGCGGCAATAGCAACAACAAATAATCGCATTCTTTGAGGAAAAAGTTAATGCGATCGAACCAATTATCTCCCAATCTAATGTTATTTTCTGCTGTGAAAACTGTGTGACCGATCGCGCTTAAGGCCGTTTCCAACTGTTTTCCCAACTCGCGATCGGGTTCTGCGCTGCGATAACTGACAAATACTTTAACAATTCTGCTGGTGGCTGTTTCCCCCGCAGCGGGCAAATTGTCCGGCTTGTCTAAATCTTCCGCATCGTCTAGTTTAGCCGATCGGTGGTCGCCATTCGCCAGAGTCATCTCAAAAGCCGCGAACAACTGCCGAATTTTACTCAAATCCGCACCTTCTCTACCCTGCTTGATTTTGCTGACTGTATCGGCACCGACGCCAGATTCAGCCTCGATTTCAGTCAGAGTACCTCTAATGTTATTTCGGTCAGACCATTCTTGGATCGCCTCGTTAAGTTTCTTTAAACCAGAGGCAGTGAGAATGCGACCGCGATCGCGTTTTGACTTGAGCACTTCGCTTGCAGTGAAATGGGAACGAATTTAGAAATTTTAACGCCTTAAGTTCCTATTTTAAGCCATTGTAGGGGAGATTGTCAGCCAGCCGGAACTTAAGGAATTTTACTTAGGGAGGTTTTTTGGGCGATCGACTCCTGAAACTCTGTCCTGATAACGGCTTCAACTGTTGAATATATTTTAGTATCAAAAACTTTTCTTAACTCCCCAATCTCCGCCGCTAATGACCGCTTAACTTTTTAGAGTAGATACACCAAGCAAAAAAGGAGCAGCCAAATGAGCAAAATCCTACACAGACTGGCAATGGCCGCTTTGGGAACCGGCGCCATTTTCACAATTAATACACTTAATAATTTAACAGAAGCATCAGCCGCTGGTAAATTTGACCAACCAGAAATTCATCAAAACACAGTTTTTCCAATTTCCGTACCGGGGCAGTTCCATAAATAGGGAAATTCATTGATTTAATTAAGGAAAAATTATGAAGTCTACACTTTGTTTGCCGCAACCTACCGCTACAACATCTGACTCCGTTGATGCTGAGGCGATCGATGCCTGCATTGCACTTGCGTGGGTTGAATTGGTAGCATTAAATGCCAGCACTCTCACGGGAGATGATTGGCTGGTTCTGTGCGATGATATTGATAGCGGAGAAATCTACCGCGGTTGGTTTCTGTGGCACGACCGCGAAGTTAGCGGTAATTGGGAAGCTTACGATCCTTTGAGCGATCGCCGATTTGTCAAGAAAGGAAAAGTTTTTCTCAAAGCGGCGATCGACTCGATTGAAGATGCGAGAAATCTGGCGATCGCACAGCTATAATTTATTTAAGGCGAATAGAATTCGCGACTGCACTTGCCTTTCGTCCGCCCTTCTCGACGGGAAGAAAAAGGGGTAATACAACCGGATTCGATCGGAGTCCCGGAAATCGAATATTCTCAAAGAAAATAATAAAAATTACGGCTGCGGGCAAGAGTTGACTGTATCATGCTATGTGGTTCGCCCCGAAAGCGGTTGATAACGTTTTTTCAGCCGCTTTCTCGTTGCAGCCGTTAAACTCTTTTCTTCAAACATGACTCCAAAACTGCGATGGCTGTTGCCGGCCGCCCTTAGTGTTTTCTCGATCGCCCTGCCCGCAAAAGCTGATACACTAACATCTTGGCACTTCGATGCCAGCCAAAATCAACTCAATTTAACAACAGATTCAGGAGTCCAGCCGGAAGTTAAGCTAATCGCCAATCCCACCCGTTTAGTAATTGATTTGCCCGGAATAGTCTTGGAATATCCCGAAACTCCTCAAAGCTACAACTCAGCTATCCAACAAATTAGAGTCGGGCAATTTGACACCGAAACCACCAGGTTAGTGATACAATTAACTCCCGGTTATAAGTTAGACCCGCAAAAAGTCCGAGTCATTAGAGAATCTGCCACTCGTTGGTCGTTTCAGTTACCGAATCCCGAGCAAATAGCGGGGAACGAGTCTTTTCTACCAGCAGCTATTACCCAGATCGAACAAAAATCCGGTCAAGTTATACCAACAGTTTCTTCAGCAAATCCCAGAAACTATGCTGCTGATTTAGCGATGCGAACAGGTTCAGAAATGAGCGCAATTAAGCCTCAGATTGAAAGTGCGATCGAACAGTATAGATCCCTCAGCGCCGGAATGTTTTTTCTGGATTTAGATACAGGAGACTATTTAGACATCAAGGGCGATCGAGTATTTCCGGCCGCGAGTACCATCAAATTACCGATTCTGATAGCCTTTTATCAAGATGTAGACGCGGGCAAAGTTAGCCTGGACGAAACATTAGTTATGAAGTCAGACTTAGTAGCCAGCGGTTCTGGAACTATGCAAGACAGACCAAATGGCACTCGGTTTAGCATCAGAGAAACCGTAGATAAAATGATTACCATCAGCGACAATACAGCCACAAACATGATTATTGAACGTTTGGGGGGAATTGCTAAACTCAACGAGCGTTTTCGCAGTTGGGGATTAACTGATACCAGAATTCGCAATTGGCTCGGCGATTTTCAAGGAACAAATACCACAAGTTCTGTGGATATGGTAAAGCTGCTGGCGATGCTGTCTCGCGATAAATTAGTTTCTGAATCAAGTCGAGAACAGGCTTTAGAATTACTGCGGCGCACTACAACTAGAACGCTGCTTCCTTCGGGTTTAGGCGCGGGAGCCGTGATTGCTGACAAAACTGGAGATATCGGCTTTGTGGTGGGCGATGCGGGAATTATTGATATGCCGAACGGCAAGCGTTATTTAGCGGCCATATTTGTGAAACGTCCTTACAATGACCCGATTGTTAGAGAATTTGTGCGCCGGATTTCGCGGATTGTTTACAATTATTTAGACCAACCTGCGGCGAAAGCATCGGAATTATAGAACTTATGCAAAAAACCCGGTTTCTGGTAAAAATCGTCGATTGATACGAACAATTAATAGACCTCTTGCAAAAATAATTAGGACGGGCAAGATGCCCATCCCACAAGAAAAAATAACTCTTGTGGGACGGGCATCTTGCCCGTCCCATCAATTGATGAAAGGATTTTTGCAAGAGGTCTAACACAGAAACGGGGTTTTTGGTGTGGCTTGCGTAAGCGCTGAATTAACAATTAACTTAAGACTACTCTTTCCGCTCGATGGCTACAGTCAAATGAGCCGCAACTGCCCCAACTGTAGCAAGTACAGCAGCAATTGGAAATACTACCGATCCTGCAACGCCGCCAACCAATCCAGCCATCAGCGGAATGTCTGCCAAAGTCCGCCCTTGCGAGTTTTTGATGACGAGGCGGCGGAGTTTTCCTTGCTCAATTAGTTCTTTGACTTTAGCAATTAAACTGTCGGCGCTAATCTTAAATTCTTCCACTCTGACTTTTTCTTCTGTTGCAAATTCTGAAGCGAATAAAGGAGTTTCAACTGTTGGGTTGGCTGAATTTCCGGCGGCTGTTGCTGTTTCGTCTTGCAGAATCGTTACTTGTTGTTCTAGTTGTGAGTTCATTTTTTGTAAGGGCGGGTGAAAACCAGCCGTTTAATTTCTATACTTTTATCTTCGGCGATCGATCGCACTTGGAACAGGCAAGGAAACCCTACAATCTGCATTCGTACTTTCCACCCCCCCACTTTTACTCAAAACATTATCTCTGTCGGGTTAGATAAGGGCGGGTTTATCTATGCCTAAAGGTATAGAATATATCTCTAGGAATACCCGCCCCTAGTGATTATTTGTGTCGAATTAGCTCGTAAATTTCCACATAGTCTTTAGCTGGATATTTCCACGAATTATCGCAACTCATGCCTTGAAGCATTAGTTTTTCAAATTCATCATGATAGTCATACCACAATCCGATCGCGCGATCGAGCGCCGACTCTAAAGCCGAGTAGTCGGTTTGGTAAAATACGTAACCGTTGCGCTCTTCCGGGAGGTGGCGGGTGTCGTAATCTCGATCGAACACAGTATTCACCAAACCGCCAACTCCCCGCACCACAGGAACAGTACCGTACCTCAACCCGATCATCTGAGTCAGCCCGCAGGGTTCGTAATTGCTGGGAACCACAATCATATCCCCGCCAGCATAAATTAAATGCGACAGTTCCTCATTAAAACCTAGTTCTAAATGGCAGTCTGGATTGTCATTTAAAAACTGTTTCTCGTGCTGGAAATGATTATTAATTCCTGCTTCGGTGGCGGAACCCAAAAGCACGAATTGCGCGCCCTTACTCAGAGAGTAATAAATTGCATGGTGGACGAGATGAACGCCTTTTTGGTCGTCCAAACGACCGATAAAGGTAATAATAGGCTTGTCAGCATCGCGCAGGAACAGCCGATCGCGCAAAGCTTTTTTAGTTTTGGCTTTTCCTGCCAAATCCTCCTCAGTATAGTGCTGCGGAATATAGCGATCGCTCTCGGGATTCCACACATCATAATCAATGCCGTTGAGCACCCCGCGAAACTTATCTTGATATAAATGCAAAGTGTGGCCCAAACCGTAGCCGAACTCGCCGAGGTGAGCTTCCCAAGCGTGGTGCGGCGAAACCGTTGTGACAAAGTTCGAGTAAACAATACCACCTTTCATAAAGTTGATAGCAAAAGGGTTAAAGTTATCTCGGAGGCGATCGTACTCCAAATAATAATCCTCTCGATTCAAACCCGTTGCTCGCAAAATATCAATTCCTCCCATGCCTTGATGTTTGAAATTGTGAATGGTATAGCAGACTCGCTGATTTTCCATCCAATTGTATTTGTAAATTTCAAACAGCATGACTGGAACCAAACCAGTTTGCCAATCGTGACAGTGAATCACATCGGGACGCTTGTTGCTTCTGAGCAAAAATTCCAAAGCAGCTTTGCTGAAAAATGCAAACCGCATATTGTCATCATTGCAACCGTAATAACAGCCGCGGTTAAAAAAGTTATCTTGCGATCGAGGTTCGATGAAAAAACACAACACCCCGTGCACCCAGCCGCAGTAGACATCGCAAAGGATTTCGCCGCCATACCAGGGCACAGCAAGATCCCGGTATGCCTCGTGAAGTCCCCAAATGTGGTCATACCTCATGCAGTCGTACTTGGGCAGAATAATCTCGACAGCGTGGCCGGAATTCTGCAACTCCCGACTCAAACCGTAAACTACGTCGCCCAAACCCCCTGCTTTGATGACGGGGGCGCACTCCGAGGCAATTTGTACAATGTACATTTTTTTTTCTCGCTCCTGGATAAATCAAAAAAATATTTTCTTAACTTGACAAAGTATATGATTTCTCGCCAAATAAGCAAGTCGGCCATTGGGAATACAGGGAAAATAGGCGCTGCTAGCGGATGTTAAAACGGATTTGGGCGATCGCTGGCGATCGCCCAACGGGGAAGGATATCATCGAGGCGAAGCTGCAAGCTCTCCTTCAGGGTAGAAATAATCGGTTGAGCAAGTCGAAATTGTGGCAACTCGATCGCAAATTCCGCAAAATTTAACTCATTTTATCGCATTTGTCAACTCAATCTTTGGAGCCAAATCGCCATTTATCTCGTCTAGTTCCGAATATCGATCGAATAACTCACTCAAAGCTTCTTCTCCAGCAATCTCTCCATTACTGACAAACTTCTCTACCTCCACCGCACCATCACTCAAAAATTCAATTTCCCACCGTTCCCCAGGTACAGCCACAATCACCATCACAGCTTGGTCGCGATGATGCGCTAAACTGTAATCGATCGCCTGTTTTTGCAAATTTTGCAAAAATAAAATTAATTTATCAAATCCATTACTTTTCATCGATCAAATCTCCGATCGCTCAACAATTTGCGAACCATCCTAAAGCCTGGGATATTTTCTTTTTTCACCTCTTTCTATTTGCTCCCATATCATTTCGCTAAATTCTTCCCAACTTGGCGAACTTGCCGGAAGGTTTGCTTGTTTTATACTACCTTTTTTACCTTTAAGAATCTCAGACACTTTCATGCCTGCAAATTTGTGTGCGATGTTTCTTCCTCCTGATCTTATAGCGGTTCTCAGAAAGATGAGGTACGTAGTTGGGCTTTAGCCCTCTTAGTTTAGTGATTATATAAGCTGTCAGTCATACCTCATCTTTTTGAGAAAAGCTATACATAAATCCCACTCATAATTCTCATACCGATCGACAAAAATGCAACAACTTATCCCAAACCCATCCCATCATTTTCACACACTAACAATTTACCTTTCCCCTGATAAAACCAAACATAACCCTCCCCACCGCCTTTGCCAAAATGACCTAACTTTCGATAATCTTCTTCAATCCCCTTGGTAAATCCTTTAACCAAATCGCAATCAGCTATCAAAGTTTCACCTTGTCTGAGTTCGACAATCTTAGCCGGTGAATTTGTAGCAGCTACAACAGTAGCTTTTTGCTCGCGCAAAGCTGTAACAGCAATTCTCCACCTACCGTCATTAGAAGCAGCCACTTGCCGGAATTTCAGTTTTTTAGCACCGATAACTACATTGTCCGAACAAAACTGAAATATACCGTCATCAAACTCCCACTGCTCCGCATCCAAAAGCTCGATCGGCGTATAATGCAGGAAATGCCCTTTTTGTCTCGGTTCCAGTTTCACCGTACCAGTCCCTTGATATACGGGAGCGTTGTAGTCCATTTCCGTTGTCAAAGATACCCACATATCTTTCAAACGGTTATCCGTTTTATAAACACCGGAAGTCAATTTCCCCATACACCAATGCAGCGCACCTTTTTGAATGATCGCTCCCGAATTGTTCAAGTTAATTTCTACTTGCTGAACAAACGGAATATTCTTAGTGGGATGATAAAACTTGTTGGTTTCAGGATTGATATTATTTTGGATATACCACAAATCCGTTGGTTCCAAAACCTTGATTTCGTATTTCATAATTTACCTCGCCTCTTTACATGAAATATGTTAAACATTTGCAGGCATATTCTGCTACTATTAAATTTTACAGCTATTTTAGCAATAGCAGACAGTGCCGCTCCACAATTGTTGAGAAAAATTTATGCCTGCGATCGCACAATCTCCCAATTTACCCATTTTACAAGAAATCAACTCAGGATTGCCCAACATTTGCGGCTCCGAAGCAGAAATCAGTACCGCAGCCAATAGCAACGAACCAGTCTTTCTACCTACCACAAATCTGCGCCTCGAAAATATTCAAGCCGGATTCGCCTGCGCCCTGCATATGCACCAACCGACAATTCCTGCCGGTGCAAACGGCGAACTAATCTGCCATCTCCAGTATATGTTTGAAAATCCCAACCAAGGAGACAATCACAACGCCGGAGTGTTTGCTTGGTGCTATTCTCGCATGGGAGAATTCATTCCCCAACTGATAGCCGAAGGCTGCAACCCGCGAATTATGCTCGACTATTCCGGCAATTTGTTGTGGGGATTGCGCCAGATGGGACGCGACGATATCTTCGACAATCTCAAGCGGATTACCTGCGAACCTCAATATCAACCTCACGTAGAATGGCTGGGGACAATGTGGAGTCACGCCGTCATTCCCTCAACTCCCATTCCCGACATCAAACTCCAAATACAAGCATGGCAACATCATTTTGCAGCCATTTTTGGCTTGGATGCCCTGAAGCGCGTTAAAGGTTTTTCGCCCCCAGAAATGCACTTTCCAAATCACCCAGATACACTGTACGAATACATCAAAGCTTTGAAAGAATGCGGCTATCGCTGGCTGATGGTGCAAGAACATTCAGTAGAAAATCCCGACGGTTCGGGATTGTCGCAAGACCAAAAATATATTCCCAACCGTTTGGTTGCCCGCAATTCTCGCGGCGAAACGATCGGCATCACTGCTTTGATTAAAACCCAAGGTTCCGATACAAAATTGGTCGGTCAAATGCAGCCTTATTACGAAGCAAAAGGACGAAATAAACAGCAAATTGGCAGTGTCACAGTTCCTTCTTTAGTTACTCAAATTGCCGACGGGGAAAATGGCGGCGTGATGATGAATGAATTTCCCAGCGCTTTTGTCAAAGCTTGGCACGAAAACCGCGAACAAGGCGGGGGAAAATCCGGTGTTGTCGGTTTAAACGGCACTGAATATTTGGAGATAATTGAAGCGGCGGGTGTTAATCCTGAAGATTATCCGATTTGTCAGGGGATTAACCAGCACAAAATCTGGCAGTTAGTCGATCCTGATAGTGCTACACCGGAAAAAGTCGAAAGTGCGATCGCCCAACTCAAGCAAACAGACCATAATTTTCACATGGATGGTGCTTCTTGGACTAACGATTTGAGTTGGGTGAAAGGCTACGAAAATGTCTTGGAACCGATGAATCTACTCAGCGCTGCATTTCACAAAAAATACGACTCGCTGGTGCAGCAAGATGCGACTGTTACCAAGCAGTTTGAATACCAGCAAGCTTTGCTTTACAACTTGCTGCTACAAACAAGCTGTTTCCGCTATTGGGGACAGGGAACTTGGACTGATTACGCGCGCGAACTTTACAACCGCGGCGCTGCTTTAATGAAGTAGGAAAAGTTTGCAGTTGCGGTGTGGAGAAAAACCCGCAACTGCGAACTTGACCAAATTTTAGAAATAAATAATTCCAGTACACCCGGATTTGATATCAACCCTACATTCGCCGATCTCCTCGCATATTAGAGGGAAGAGGGAAGTAGATAAAAAACAGTATCCATTGAAACTTTTTAGCTGCAAAAGTCAATATTTTCTCTTAAATCTTCCTTGAGGCATAACTAATATTACTAGGTAAAATTTTATTTCGTTCTCTGGATGTTAAGCTGTTGTGCATTTAAATTGCAGATTCTGGGGGTTGCTCTGAGCAACTGCCCAGAAGAGTTGTATGATTTTTTGACAGGCAATTTAAAGGCTGACTAGCTTACTCAAGTCAGTAAATTTTTGGATTGTGGTCAGCATTTGTGCCGTGATAAAATTCGGAAATAATCTCAGCAAACTTATTTGAAATCAGCGTGCTACTGCCACAGTTTTTCTTGCTTTAAAAGTGACAATCCAGAACATCAGGATTGAGGCAAGAGGTTGGCGCTGCTTTTAGTAGCTGGCTTCGTATTGCGTTGGGATTATTTAACTAATCATCAGGCTAAAAAATAGCCGAGATTATGAAATATTTTTTCCTGTTTACCTTCGCTTTAATCCTTTCTGGGGCAATGGCACTAGGCTCTGTTTCACATAAAGTTACTGCCTATAATCAGGGGGAAATGGAGAGGATAGCTGACAATACACCCTCCGCAAGTCGCTACTCTGTCAGCGGCTCACGCAATGGCATTGTTACCGTCAAAGATGCTGTTTCTTCAGAGGTGATTCGCACTTTTAAAATGGATGATGGAGTAGTTGTCAGGGAAACATTTCTCTTAGACGGTGGCAAGACTGTTGGGATCTTCTGGGTTTAGGGTAAATATTGTATTATTGGATACAATTATGACGATTTTGTATTAGTGAAACCCTTGCTATAAAAGGCTTACAACTCATATTAGCTTTGTTTGTCACCGCAAACCCAGAAGACCCGGGACAGTAGAAGATTTTGATGCTTATAAAAACTTATTGTCAAGTTATGGAGATAGTACACGAGACATTAGTAACCAACTGGCAGCAGCCATTGTATTAGATGAGGGTGGAAGGATCTATTGTCATCAAACTTGGGCACTGGCTTGGAAAAAACGGAATACTAAGGCACGAGAAAAATACCTTGATGATACAACGGAAATGCTCCGTAAATTGGGTCTTGAATTAATGCCAACAAAACCATAAGAGGACTGACATACGGGTAGCCTGAAACCGGGTTTTTTACGAAAATTCTTCGCTGTATTCCACAGATTAAGTAAAAACCCGGTTTCTTCGATCGTGGTGCGTAAGTCCCAAGGAAAATTCTTCGCTGTCACCCACAGATTAAGTAAAAAACCCAGTTTCTCTGTCGGGAGCGTGTAGGTCATGCTATATTTAAGTTTGCCAACTTAAATCAAAGATTCAATTTCACCCATCAAGCAGTTCAGCAGGATATCAAAAAACCTAACCATCATTTTCAAACATTAGTTTTGACGGGAAACACAAGCTGTTTGAGCACATCCAACCGCGAACAGTTCCAGTAATCGATGTGAGAAACGATTAAATCATCACTGTTGACTTTAAGTTCGCTCCTACCGGCGATCGCCATTTTCGGCCTCCAAGGTAGCGGTGCAGTCCAACTCAGCGTCCAGCGAGTTTCTATAGTATCTCCCGACTGCGAAATCCCGTGCAAATCGAGATTTACATCCTGAAAAAAAGTCCCCATAAACCCGATCATTTTGCGGTAGCGCTCGACTCCTGTAAATCGATTCACCGGGTCTTCAAAATAAACATCTTGGGCGTAAATTTTGTAAGTCTGATTTGCGGGGAATCTTTGATAATCGTCTTTGAGAATTTCAATAATATCCATTATGATTAGCTATTTGCCTTAAATTATTATAATATAGTTTATATATGCTTGAGAAAAGGCGGACAATTTATGATCGACCTCTACACTTTTACCACACCGAACGGCCGCAAAGTCTCGATCATGCTCGAAGAAATAGGTTTACCCTACAGCGTGCACGTCATCGATATCACAAAAAACGACCAATTTAGCCCAGAGTTCATCGCAATCAACCCCAACAGCAAAATTCCGGCGATAGTCGATCGAGATAACGGCATCACCGTCTTCGAGTCCGGCGCTATTCTGATCTATCTTGCCGAAAAAAGCGGCAGATTTCTGCCCACAGACAAACAAAAATACTTTCAAGTTATAGAGTGGCTGATGTTCCAAATGGCCAGCGTCGGCCCGATGTTCGGTCAGCTAAACCACTTCAAACGCTTTGCACCCGAACAAATTCCCTATGCGATCGGGCGTTACGAAAAAGAAACCTTGCGCCTCTACGGAGTATTAGACACTCAACTAGCAAAATATGAATACATCTGCGGCGACTATTCTATAGCCGACATTGCTACCTATCCCTGGGTTGCTATTTACGAATTTCAAGGATTAACCCTCGACAACCACCCCCACCTCAAACGTTGGGTAGAAACCTTGCAGAAGCGTCCCGCAGTTGAGCGCGGCATGGCTGTTCCATCCTCATAAGCTGTCCCCCATCTAAATTGTATTTTGGGGCGGGCGGGACACCCCACAAGCAAGTTGACTTTTTGTGGAACGGGCTTCTAGCCCGTTCTTAATAAATAGCCGGCGGGCTAGAAGCCCAACCCCTACTCCCCACAAGCAAATTGACTTTTGTGGAACGGGCTTCTAGCCCGTTCTAAAAAAGCCCTCAAACTCAATCCGCGAAATGCTTAATAATCGCCTCAGCAAACTCCGAACACTTCAACTCCGGCACCGGCGGCTCCATCAACCTCGCCAAATCGTAGGTAACTTCACCATTAGAAATTGCCGCTCCCAAACCCTTCTTAATCAAATCTGCTGCTTCCTGCCATCCCATATATTCCAACATCATCACCCCAGACAAAATCAGCGAACCGGGATTGACTTTATCTAAACCGGCGTGTTTCGGTGCAGTGCCGTGAGTCGCCTCAAAAACTGCACATTCATCACCAATATTCGCGCCGGGGCCCATGCCCAATCCGCCGACAATGGCGGCCGCCGCATCGGACAAATAATCGCCGTTCAAATTCATGGTTGCCAAAATGGAATATTCGCCCGGTCTAGTTTGAATTTGTTGGAAAATACTGTCAGCTATTCGGTCGTTGACCATAATTTTTTCCTTCCACTGCCCGCTGCCGTGACTGTCCCAAATTGTAAATAGAACATCGGCGACTTCTTGACGAATTATGGCTTGTTTTTCGGGAGTCAAAGCATCGTATCCCGGATCTATTTGGCGGGCATTGTCTTCTAAGCTAATGTCTGGATTTTTTTCTTTGTTGCCGAGAATCCAAGATTCTCTTTCAGTCACGCACTGAGCGCGATATTCGGTGGTTGCCAGCTCGTAACCCCAATCTCGGAAAGCTCCTTCGGTGTATTTCATGATGTTGCCTTTGTGCACCAAAGTCACTTGCTGCTTGTCTTTCGGCAACCGCAAAGCGTGGGCGAGCGCCCGTCGCACTAAACGCTGAGAACCTGTTTTGCTAATGGGTTTAATTCCGATTCCCGAATCGAGGCGAATTTGTTTTTTGCCGTGTTCGGGTGTGGCTGGAATTAACTCGTTATTGAGGAACTCAATCAATTTTTTGCCGATTTCGCTGCCTTTGGCCCATTCAATTCCTAGGTAAATATCTTCTGTATTTTCCCGGTAAATAATTACGTCTAGCAGTTCAGGAGTTTTGTGCAGCGATGGGGTTCCATCATAATATTTGCAGGGCCGCACGCAGGCGTAAAGGTCAAAGATTTGCCGCAAAGCTACGTTGAGCGATCGAATGCCGCCCCCAATTGGCGTTGTCAGCGGGCCTTTGATGGCGACTCCGTATTCTTTGATGGCGTCTAAGGAATCCTGGGGCAGATATTGGTAAGTACCGTAGACATCGCAGGCTTCGTCGCCTACATAGATTTTAAACCAGTTGATTTTTCGATCGCCGCCGTAAGCCTTTTCTACCGCAGCATCCATGACTTTCTGGGATGCAGGCCACAAGTCAACGCCCGTACCGTCGCCGCGAATGAAGGGAATAATCGGGTCATTGGGGACGATCGGCGAACCGTCAGAGAAAGTAATTTTAGAACCAGTTGTCGGAGCTACAATCTTTTCGTACATATCTTAACAGTGCGGATAGCAATGTTCCCTATTTTGCCACGATTATCTGTCTAAACCTCAACCCATCATAAATATTTGTATAAATTTAAGTTAGATTTTTGGGCGATGGGCTGCCCGTCACTGCGATCGGGCGATCGTAAATTTAAAAGTAAATTTAAGAAAGTAGCAAAGATAGCAGAATTTAGATATAATATGCCCATCTCTATTTCAGCGCTACTGTTGGGAAGATGCTGGAAGCGAGTCCAAATGGCGATTGATTGTAGCAGCAGATGAACCCAGAGAAAGGCAGATTATTTTCATATAATTTGCGTTTATTTGCGATATTTTTCCTTCTGCATATTCTTTTTTACAACCCACAAAATAAACCCGATGACAATAATCACCGCAACTATTTTGGAAACAGGGGCAAGATAATCATCTACACGTTCATAATTTTCCGCTAGTTTATATCCGGCCAAGGTTAGAAAACTTACCCATAGAATAGTCCCGCCTGTTGAGTATGCCAGAAAGGGAATTAAAGGCATATTGTTGATGCCTGCGGGCAGGGAAATCAGGGTGCGGACTCCCGGTACGAGGCGACACAAAAATACGGCTTTGTTGCCGTGTCTGGTAAACCATCTATTTGCTTTGTCAATATCGGCGCCGGATACTGCGATCCATTTGCCGTATTTGTCGGCTAAATCTCTCAAGCGTTCTTCGCTCAATAATTTACCTGCATAGTACCAGGGAAGCGCTCCTAAAACTGTGCCAATTACTCCAGCAGCGATCGCCGGTGACAACTGCATATCGCCCTTGGATGCGGTGAATCCTGCCAGGGGCATAATCAATTCTGAGGGGATGGGCGGGAAAAGATTTTCTAAAAACATCAATAGCCCTATTCCCAGATAGCCCATCGACTGCATTGTGTTAGTTATCCATTCAACCATTTTGATTTAATAATTTGGTAAGAAGAAGTCATTAGTCAGTAGTCATTAGTCAGTAGTCATTAGTCAGCAGTCATTAGTCAGCAGTCATTAGTCCTTGCTCGTTCCCAGGCAGAGCCCGGGAACGAGAATACTATGATTAAGTTCCCGAAGTCCAAGAGTTAGTGTACTCAATTTGTTCGGCAGTCAAGGTATCAATGTGAATACCCATTGCTTCCAATTTGAGACGGGCAATTTCTTTGTCAACTTCCACGGGAATTGAGTGAATACCAGGCTCTAGTTTGCCTTTGTTGGTAACCAGATATTCGCAGGCTAAAGCTTGGTTAGCAAAGCTCATATCCATCACGGCGCTGGGGTGTCCTTCGGCTGCTGCCAAGTTGATCAAACGGCCTTCGCCCAACACAATAACCGATTTGCCATTATTGAGGTGATATTCTTGAGTGAAAGAGCGAACTGTTTTCACGTCGGTGCTTTTTGCGCCGAGGGATTTGAGGTCGATTTCAATGTCGAAGTGACCGGAATTGCAAACAATTGCGCCGTCTTTCATGGTGTCGAAATGTTCGGCACGAATGACGTGTTTGTTGCCGGTAACGGTAATGAATATATCTCCAACTGTTGCTGCTTCGTCCATCGGCATGACGCGGAAACCGTCCATCACTGCTTCGATCGCCCGAATCGGATCGATTTCGGTGACAATTACGTTAGCACCCATGCCGCGGGCCCGCAGTGCCGTGCCTTTGCCGCACCAACCGTAACCTGCAACTACAATATTTTTACCGGCTAACAAAATATTGGTAGCGCGGATAATTCCGTCTAGGGTAGATTGACCCGTACCGTAGCGGTTGTCGAAGAAGTGCTTGGTGTCGGCGTCGTTGACGTTCATTGCTGGGAAAGTCAGCACGCCATCTTTCAACATTGCCCGCAGGCGGACGATGCCTGTGGTAGTTTCTTCGGTAGTTCCGATCAAGTCGGAAATTTGGTTGGGGCGGTGCTGGATCAGAGCAGCTACCACGTCGCTGCCGTCGTCGATGATAATATTGGGGCGGTGGTCTAGGGCTGTGTAGACGTGACGTTCGTAGGTAGCCGCGTCTTCTCCTTTGAGGGCGAAGACGGAAATGCCGTAGTCTTCAACTAAGCAAGCTGCTACGTCATCTTGAGTGCTCAAGGGGTTGCTGGCGATCAGTACGGCGTCGCCACCGCCGAGTTTGATGGCGATCGCCAAATGAGCGGTTTCTGTGGTTACGTGGCAGCAAGCAGCCAAGCGAATGCCAGCGAAAGGCTTTTCTTTAGCGAAGCGTTCTTGAATTTGCCGCAAAACGGGCATTTCCCGGCCTGCCCACTCGATGCGTTGCTTTCCCAAGGGGGCGAGGGACAAGTCTTTGACTTCGTGTTTAATCTTGACGGATGTAGCAACCATGTATGTTATTTCTGAGAAATCATCAAACTTTGTTAGTTTTAGCAGATTAACCCCTCGGCGGGCAAGTGCTGTGATTTTAATCGCTTGGGGTGGGCGGTGCTAATCTTAAATTTTGATTGTGTTCGATCGACCAATTTGCGATCGGCACGGGGGAGTCACCCGCACCGCGAGAGTCATTCGATTTTAGATTTTAGATTTTGGATTGATTCCACGGATAAATCACGTGGCGGGTACCATCAAGAAATTCGCTTGTCAAAAATTCCTGTCGGGCGATCGCGATCTCAATCTTTTTTGTTAGCGCGGCGTTCTTGAATTATATGAATAATAGAAGGCACAAAAGAAAGTACAATTATTCCCAAAACAATCGGCAGTAAATATTTGTCAACTCGATCGGGAGGAATCATTTTTCCCAAATAATAACCAAGCAGCGTTAAGCTGTTGTGCATTTAAATTGTATATTTCGAGTCCCGATCGAACAATCGTCAAATCCTCTCCCCCGATCCCCATCGGACCCTCTCCCTCTCTAATACCATAGGCAATCTAGATGCAACACAGCTTATCCCCACCGTCCACACAAACCCGCCGACGAGGTTATAAAACATAAAAGTTTTGTATTTCATTGCCGCCACTCCCGCCACTATCGGCGCAAAAGTCTTGTCACTGGTGCGGCGGATAAAAACCAGGGTTATGGTGGCGATTAAAGCCGCGTGCGATGAGCGGGCATTACAATTCCTCAACCCGTATTGGTGAATTTGTAAGGCTTGAACTCATCGAACAACTCTGCGTCAAATTCAGCAAGCGACGGATAATATCGAGATGTCCTTTTGTTGAAATCAAGTTGTTGAAATCAAGAAAAAGGCGAGCCGATTTCCCATCAGCGCGCCTGCAAATCCTATTCTTTTTTGTAAAACGTAATTGAGCCGATCGTTCGCGTTAAAAAATTTAGGAAGCCGTCTTGCTAGCGCGGCGGCGGCGTGCTGCAACCAAACCGGCGAAACCGAGAGCCAAACCAGTCATCGTAATCGGTTCGGGAACTGCTTCGGCGCTCACGGTGAAGTCTTGGAAGTCTGCGTCGTTGCCGTTACCGCGATCGTCAAAGGAGATTAGCGTGCCTCCGTTAGACAGAGAACCAGTTCCGTCTGTGAATTGTCCGGCAGCTTGGAAGATATTCGTTGTTTCTTTGCCGAGTGCGTTCCACAGCGGCGACGCCCCGCCAAACACTGCTTGCTGGCTGCCGTTCAAGGCTGAGGTCGAGTAGACAGTGCCGCCCCAGCCGCTGTCGAGTCCCAAAGTGTAAACTTGATTTGCCAGGAATGTGAATACTGCCGAGCCAGAACCCAAGACTGTATTGCCCAGAGATCCTTTCCATTCGTTCTCGCTGCCGTTGTCTGAGGATTTAGTTTCCGCAAACAGGGTGCTAACTAGAGAGGCCACCGAGTCCTTCACGCTGTAAATTCCCAAAGAGGAAGTATACCCACCGTGAGATTCTTGGAACTTAAACTTGACACTTGTATCTTGCTCGAATGTGATGCCGCCGGTACCAAAGGAGAAAGCCTGAGCTGGAGCTCCGGCGCCTAACAGAGCTGTTGCGGTTGCGGTAGCTACTAGGGCAGATAAGAGTTTGGTATTCATAACTTGTTCCTCTGTGCGACTATTTTAATAATTTGATTATGGAATACTTTGTTTGTGTTTTTCGCACTTTAGGTGAATGTTGACAGACTCTTTATCTAGCCTTTACAGCTCCTTCACAAATGCTGTCGAGCCAATAGGCTTGTGGGGATCGCTCCCTAAGAATACACACAAAGTAATTATAAAAATTGTCGCTTAAAACCTTGTATTTACTGGCATGGGAGCGCGGAGGGGCAAAACTGATTGCGGTCTGGCTTATGCTAATTCTTGATTTTATTCCAAGTCTAAATTCTCAAAAGCAAACACTTACGTATAAACACGGTGATACCAGGGCCAACTGACAGTTATAGGAGTTTTATATTAACCAGAAACTGCGATTATTGGTTTTTTAACACTTACGTAGGCGAGTTAAAGTAGTTGATAGATCGGGTAAATTACGTACAAAGTGCGATCGTTGGTTTGATGTCTTTTGGTTAAATTAGGGGGAACCCGCGCCGTGACAGCTCCCAAAAAGGGGAACCCGCACCGTGACAGCTCCCAAAAATGCGATCGAGATGCGATTGAAGCAGATTGAAGCGGTCAATCGATTTTAGATTTGAGATTTGAGATTTTAGATTAAAGAATTGAAGAAAGCGACCCCACCGATCGGTCAGGGGGCTGGCGATCGGGATTCGGAGCTGTTTTCTCGCTCCACGAATGAATCCGGGGGCTTGTGACTAAATTGCTTGATTGTCAAAGAGCGGATTGCTCCTCAACAAATAGCTGGTAAAACTATAGTCATTTATTGCAATGACATGGGAGGCATCAGCCCTCCCCTTTCTGTTTTACTTTGAGCGGATCAACCCGCATTGGCCCAACTACGCAGCTCCCTATCCCATCGCTGAACGCATTTGGGATTGCTTTTGAGAGAATGTTGTACGAAGCATTTATGTCAGAATTGATTAACCGACCAGTCGATGTTTTGTACAATCCTCGTGCGATCCGTTTGCCAGTAAATACAGGCTTTTTTTCGGTTTTTCCATAAACAGGAATTGGGTCTAAACCTAAAAAATTAAAGTCGGCGACCCCCTCACGAGAGCCGCCGCTCTCCAAAACCGTGCGTGAAAATTTCTCTTCACACGGCTCCTCAATGACTCGGTGATTGTCACTCATACCGCGTTACCAACATATCCTCTTTCCAGAACCATTCTGTATGTGAGGGTGGCTTAGGTTTAGCACTTTTACAGCTAGATTTTGTACCCAGACTGCCATCTGTTGCAGTCTTTATATCGTGGCAATGTCTGTGAAGTAAGTCCCAGTTTTCATAAGAATCCTTTCCACCTTTCGATTTAGGAATTCTGTGGTCAACTTCCATGACATCTTCGTCTCGAAAATGTAATCCGCAGTGAGAACATTTACCCTTTTGAATCTTAAGAAGTGTTGCCACTCTTTTGGGACTTTCAGGGTGTTTTCCCATTCTTGTACTCCAATACACTAGGTTTCCGTCGTATGGTGACGATTCGCCTTTAACTTTGGCATGGTCTATGATTTTTATTTGACCATGTTTGCGTAACCGGAGAGGGTTAATCCCTTCTTCCCTGGTTGCGAATACCCAGTGGTCATCGCCTAGAGTTTTCCAGTATTTATTGGACACCCATGTTTTCGATTTTTTCGGATGGCGATGATTTGCCCAAGCTCTGAGTTTTTGATACACCAGGGAGTCTAATTTATAGAAGACTTTGCTACTTGGAACCGTTCGGTAATAGTTAGTCCACCCTATAATTAGAGGATTTAACCTCTTAATTAAATCTGATTGAGATTTGGTTTTGTGGATGTCTATTACTCTTGCGATCTCTTTGAGGTGTATCTTGACTTTTTCCGGGCTTGGGGTGATGATTGTGCTGAAACCCAGTATTTTTCCTTGGGGGTTTTTCCCGCTAGTGTATTTGCCAGATGGATATTGCCTGACTTTAAATCCCAGGAAATCAAATCCTGGAGACTGTCCATCATGGCTGCTCATTGTGTGAGCTATCCTTGTTTTACTGGATTTTAGCTCCAAACCCATGCCTTTTAACCATTCAGAGATTATCTCTTTACACTTTTGAACAACGGTTAAATCAACGCGCGAGAATTACGAAGTCATCGGCGTATCTTATTAAGGATATGCTTTTACATTTCTGTTGCCAGCTTACTTGCCCTTTTCCTTTTGATTTTTTGATGTCCAAGGTTTTGGCAAATTCCTTAATTCGATGTTCCATCCCGTGGAGAGCTATATTAGCCAGTAGTGGAGAAATGACTCCGCCTTGTGGTGTACCCTCAAGTGTTGGAAACAACTGCTGTCCGTCCATCACTCCCGCTCTGAGCCATGCCCTGATTTGGCGGCGTAAAAGCGGGAATGTATTTAATTTTCTAAGCAGTGCTTCATGGTCAATTTTGTCGAAGCATTTGGCGATCTCGGCATCTAGCACATATTTTTGCTTATACCTAATCGCATTAAATATTGCCCCGATAGCATCTTGGCACGAGCGTCCAGGTCTGAACCCATATTGGTTCGGTTCAAATCGCGCTTCCCATTCTGGCTAAGCGTGCCAGTTTAACAAGCGCCTGCAATGCCCGGTCTTTCATTGTCGGGATTCCTAAAGGTCGCTTCTCTTCTGTACCAGGCTCATTACTCACAAGTTAAGCTAAAAACACTATTGTCAATGAGTAATTTTACTCATTTTTTACCTGTTGACCCAATTAAAATATGACTCCATTTGTTCCCTTATTATTGAAAAAAAATTGTTCGGGACTTCTTTGAGTTCCAGGGAAAGGAGAAATAATTAGCCTGACATGAGGTTTTCGTCGTCGCTTAACAATCCCTAAATCTTGATTTTCGTCGGCGGCAAAATATTTAACTAGGTCCGAAGCTATTCCTTTTTGATAGGCAACCGAAAAATGATACATCCCCCGATAAATCATTTCTAATGAAACCCGTTCCATTGGTACTCCTAATTCATCTGCAACGGCATCTCCTAAATCTACTAAAACTGCATAAAATAGCCAAGTCGCCCAGATTTGGAGCTTGATTCCGTTTAACGAACCTGTCCATAAATAGCTGAGATTTAGTAATCTTTTTACTAGGCAAAATGCCTCTTCAATTCGCCAGCGTCTTTGATATAAATCTGCCACTACATAGGGGGGCAATATTTCTGGTTCTCTGACACTTGTCAGATAAGAACACCAGGAATTTTTGGAGCGAATCTGTACTAATCTTATAGTCAAAGTTGGTGTTTTTTTCGTGCCTGCACCTATTTTAATTATCTGGTCTTTGACATCATAAGTATTGGTTAATACCCGCTCTA
>NZ_JAUBWA010000117.1:0-22558 GCF_036702825.1 Microcoleus sp. A003_D6
ATGACTAATGACTAATGACTAATGACTAATGACTAATGACTAATGACTAATGACTAATGACTAATGACTAATGACTATTTAATGTCAAATTCCAAAAAGAACTTGAATTCGCTTGCGAATCTTAATAAAAGGAGTTTGTCCCAGAGAATCGTTATCTAACAATCCCAAATCTCTCAAAGCTTGCTGGCGTTCCGACAATTTTCGAGCAATCTGATCTGCTAAATTCGGTTGTTCTATTAAAAGCTTTTGCAAGTCGTGGCGTTCCACCACAAACAAAATTGCATCTTCGCTAGTTTTAACAGTCGCCGTTCTCGGAGTTCCCAACAGCAAAGATATTTCCCCAAAAAACTCGCCCTCGTGAAGCGTAGCAATATACTGATCGGCTTTTTGAGAAAGAACTTCTACAGTACCCGAAAGAATAATATAAAAAGAATCGCCCGGGTCATTTTCTTTACATACAACTTGTCCCGCTGGAAACAGTTGTCGGTAGCCGTATTCAATTAACTGTCGCAGTTCTAAATCCGTACACTGTTCAAAATAAGTTACTCGTCGCAACAAATCTCGCAGATTCCAATTATTAGGCGATTTAGAACCTAAATTTTTATGTTCAGAATTAGAACCTAAATTTTTATGTTCAGAAACTGTTGAATTAGATTTAACTTCTGCTGAATGGTTGGCATTCTGCGGAAAAACTTTGCCGTTGGAATTATCGTCTTTGCGATCGTGAAAAAGTTTAGTTAACTCTTGCGGGTTGCGCAACCACAAATCCCGCTGCGGAAAAGGAATTTCGATATTTCGATGGCGCAATTCGTAATCTATTAAAAAATTGACCGCACTTTTAATGGCATTGCTTTCTTGCGGTTGGTCAATCCAAACTAAAAGTTCAAAATTTAAAGCGTTATCTCCAAAACCGCAAAACCATACTTTAGGAGAAGGATGGGACAAAACATTCGATTCCATCCGTGCCGCAATTAACAGCGCTTCCGTAACTATTACTGGGTCAGAACCGTAAGCAACGCCGATGGGGATGTGGAGGCGGCATCTGGGGTCTCTATAACTCCAGTTAATAATGTTAGTTTCGACAAACTTAATGTTTGGTATAATTACAAACAGTCCGTCAATGGTTTTAATAATTGTCGAACGGATAGAAATTGTTTCTACTGTTCCTAATAAATTGTCTATTTCAATAAAGTCTCCGACTCTAATTTGCTGCTCGAATAGCAAGGTTAGACCGCTGATAAAGTTGCTGGCTAGATTTTGCAAGCCGAAGCCGAAACCAATGCCGACGACGCCAGCTAAGACGGTGAGAGAAGTGAGGTTGATGCCGGCACCTTGCATGACGAATATACAGCCAAGTGTTGCTAAAATATAGCTGATGATGGTGGAAATTGCTTCTCGACTGCCGCGCTCCAATCCCATCCGAACTAGCAGGCTGCGCTTGATTCCTTCACTGATGAGACGAGCTATAATGAAGGCAAATATAGCTAAGAGTATCAGTTTGACGATCGCGCCGATCGACAGATGAGTGTCCCCGACATAAAATAGCGGGGTTGTCATCGCACCAGACAAATTTTCAAAAAAGCGATCGGCTCGTTCAGTAATCCAATTCATTAATATTTGGTAATGGGTAATTGGTGATTGATAATGGGCGATCGGTTTTGAGCGCAATTGAACCGCCAACAGCTAACTATTGCAGAGCTTAGACGAAAAAATCTAAATGTGGAGTGCCCTGTGTTGCAAAAAAGGTCGATTCCCTACCGCAACGGGCTCGCACGCGCGTTCGGGATAGATCCGAAAAGCGCGTACTTTCTTAAAAACTCGTAAGTGATTGGTTAGCAACTGAAGGCGAGAAACTGTTTTGTAGCGGTATTTTCTCCAGGATATCTGTGTTGTGGCGCAAAATAGGTCCTGCGGCTCGATCGGCGATGTGTTGCCAATATCTGGAAAATTGGTAGAAATTCATTAACAGCACCCTCAAATTATCGAAAAATTCCAGCAAAAATTAGTTTATCCTTAAGAAGCGAGTCCTTTACAGAACTTAACAAGCTTACCCTACTTGACTTTTATGCAGTGCATCATCAATCGTCGGGCACAGTTTTCGGCGAGTCACCGGTACTGGCTGCCGGAGTTGAGCGAAGCCGAGAACTTTGAGCGGTTTGGCCCAACTGCCCGCGCACCGGGACACGGACACAATTACGTCCTTTACGTTTCCATGATAGGAGAACTCGACGAGTACGGGATGGTGCTCAACCTGTCGGATGTCAAGCACGTCATCAAGCGGGAAATTACCAACCGTCTCGATTTTTCCTACCTTAACGAAGCGTGGCCGGAATTTGAGCAGACTCTGCCAACTACGGAAAACATAGCACGGCAAATTTGGCTGCGGCTAGCTCCTCATTTGCCTGTGAGCAAAATTCAATTGTTTGAACACCCCGAACTTTGGGCTGAGTATTTAGGAAACGGAATGGAAGCTTATCTAACTCTGTCTACTCATTTTAGCGCCGCCCATCGGTTGGCTCGTCCAGATTTGAGTTTTGAAGAAAACTCGGAAATTTACGGCAAATGTGCTCGTCCTAACGGTCACGGTCACAACTATCATTTAGAGGTGACAGTTAAAGGGGAAATTGATGCGCGGACTGGCATGATTGCTGATTTGGGAGCTTTGCAAAAAGCCGTTGACGATTATGTTGTTGAACCCTTCGATCACACTTTTTTAAATAAGGATATTGCCTATTTTGAAAATGTTGTGCCGACTGCGGAAAATATTGCGGTTCGGATCGGGCAATTGTTGCGATCGCCCGTGCGGGAATTGGGCGCAGAGTTGCACAAGATTAAGCTGGTTGAAAGTCCGAACAATAGCTGCGAAATTTACGGCGCTGATTTAGAGGAAGTGACGGCACAAAGTCAGCAGCCGGAAGCAATTTTAGCTGGGGTTTAGAGCTAAAAATCGGGTCGGTTGGGGCGGGTTCACCCGGATATGGGGCTAATTGTGCAGATTGGTAAACCCGCCCCGATGATTCCGAGGGTTATTCAACCGGATTAGGCGCGAGAATATATTCTTTCAAAAAAGTTCCACAGCTAGAATTTTTGGCACTTTTCCTGACAAGTCAGACTCCGCGCGTATTTTGGAGATAGCATCGCCAGCATTCCTCATCTCCGTTATTCTAACTGCTGAGGCTATGAGGTCGATCGCCCGATCGCTGACAAGCAAGCACTAATTTCTCCTAGGTGAGTTGACGTTTATGCGGGTATCAAATGTAGCTCTCTTGACTCTGGCCGCCCTCGCATCCCAGAATTTAACTGCTAATACTAGCGCCACTCCTGTTCCACCTCCCATCTCTCCTGCGACACCTACCCCTAGCAACTTTGTTGATGCCATAAATAATACCGTATCCCGTCCGGCTGATTCAATTAGCGCGCCGGAGACGATCGCCCACGAACAATTTTCCCCGCGAATTGCGGTAAAATCGCCGACAGGTTTGCTGGTAGCAGCCGCTCAACCGGAGTTATCTCCTGCTGCAAAAACCAAGGCGAATACTCCTGCTGCATCCGGCGATGAACTAATAAAATCTTTACAAGAAACCTGGCTGGCTAAATTAATAGAAACCGGGGTTGACAGCAATCCCCAAGTTCGCGACGCTTTCGCTTTTATCTCCCCGCCTACTGGCAGTGCTGAATCTGGATACGGTTTTAATAATACCATAGCTCTGCTCAATATTTTGCTAATTCTTGGTACTGTATTTCCACCGGTGACAATTGCCTTTTTTTGGCTGATGCGGCGGCTGGTAGTCAAACAGTTGGTTGCTGATGCCAATAAAAGATTGCAGGGCATTGGTGTATTGGAATCAGAGCTGCTTAATTCTAGCCAACTGACTCAAAAGTTGAGGGATGAATTAGAAGCGCAAATGAGTGCAGCTAAACAATCGATAGAATTTTTAACGAGAGAAACTGAAATTTCCAAATCTTCCGTCGAGCAAATTGAAACTCTCAAATCTCAATTTCTGATGCACTTGCAAGTTTTGCTAACAGAAGTTTACGAGAAAAAATCTCAAATTGTTCAAGAAATCTCCCAAGTTCACGCAGTTGTTGCCGAAGAAGCTGTCAAACTCGCACCTCAACCGCAGTTAAACAATTCCCAAAAGTCGCAAACGGAACCTGCTAGCGAGGGGGAAAATTTCATTGCGGACGATTATATCAAGCAAGGCGAAGGGCTTTATTTTCAAGGCAATTATGATGAGGCAGTAGTCTGCTTTGAAAAAGCTATTTTAGCGAATAATAATTTGGATGAGGCTTGGTATTGGCGCGGAAATGTGTTAATAAAGTTGCAGCGCCAGGAAGAAGCACTCGCCTGTTACGAGCAAGCAATATCAATTAAACCGGATAACCACGAAGCGTGGTATAATAAAGCGATTTTGCTGGGAAAATTGCACAGGTACGAAGAGGCGATCGCCTGTTACGAGCGAGCAAGTTCGAGCGAGTCCCAAAAATACGGTTGTTGGCACAACATAGCGGCTTTGTTGGGTAAATTGCAGCATTACGAAGAAGCGATCGCCAGTTACGATCGCGCCCTAGCTATCAAAACAACCGACAGCGAAATTTGGCACAACCGAGGCGCGATGCTGGGCAAAATACAGCAGTATGCACAAGCAGTCGATTCTTACGATCGCGCTCTTGCTCTCAATCCCAAGAGATACGAAACTTGGTACAATCGAGGCAATATGCTGTGGAAACTGCTCCGTTACAGCGATGCTATTGATTCTTACGATCGAGCTCTGGGTCTCCGGGGCGACAAATACGAAGTTTGGTACAATAGAGCCGTTGTGCTCGGAAAAATGCAGCGCTATCAAGAGTCGATCGCATCCTACGACAAAGCAATTGCCATTAAACCGCAGAATTTTGAATTGTGGCACAACCGAGGCACAGCTTTCGACAAACTGTCGCAGCACTCGTCAGCAATTGCATCTTACGAATCAGCAATTACCTTGAATTCCGAGTGTTACGAAGCTTGGTTTGGTAAAGGCGAATCTTTGGCAAAATTGCAGCGCAATGAAGAAGCGATCGCAGCTTATGAGAAAGCGATTGCTATTAAGCCAGACTCCTACGATGCTTGGCACCACTGCGGCACAGCTTTGTCAAAATTAAAGCGCTATGAGGAAGCAATGGCAGCTTACGATAGAGCTATTGCCATCAAACCAGAAAATGCCGAAGCTTGGCGCGATCGAGGCGCAGTTGTATCGGAATTAAAGCAAGATACAGAAGGATTTGCTGCCGGCGAAAAAGAGATTCAGAACCAGCCAAAATCCGATGAATCTTCGGACACTTAGTTAGGCGCAAGGTGCAACTATCCGTGCGAACTCTAATTTTATTTTATTTGCGATCGTTCATTAAAATCAGTTCGTTTTGAGGACTTTATTCATCATAATTTTATGAGAACTAAAGTCCTCAAGACAAACATTTTTGTTACGGGTAATTGACCGTACGTGATATCAGGTGCACCGCTTTGTCCGCACCCATTTTTTTTTGCGCAAACTGTGTACGGCTTCGTGCGAACACGAATTTTGGCGGCATTAAATCTCTACATATATTTTCAAATAATGTCCTGAAACTGATTGATTTAATAGAAACATATAGCTTAAGTCCTGGCAGTAATAGCACTCGCTCTATCGCAAGCATTTCCTAAGTTAAATAGGTATTAATTCTGATAATAAAAGATTGAAAGTTTCGGGAACATTGCTACAGCATTATTATTCTCCACTATTAAGAGGACATCGAAGCGGAAATACAGTTGCAAAAATAGCCCGACAGCAAAAAATTGCACTGGGCGATTACTTGGTGGGGGGAAACTCTAGTAAATACTGACATAAATAACAGGTTTTTCTCCTAGTCATCTGTTAATTTAAACACCGCAATATTACCTGAAGAATCTCTACAGGTGCTTCTACCAAAAGCAAAAACAATTAACCTGTGGAGTTAAAAAAAATGGCAAACATAGCAGGAACTCTCGGCGCGGATCTCATACCGGGCAATCTATCAGACGGTCGCATAATTGGCCTAGGCAGCTTGCTAGGCGACGATACCATCAGCGGACTAGACGGCAATGATGCGATCAATTCAGGGTCAGGAAACGACCTCATATACGGCGGCCCCGGCAACGATATTGTCAACGGCAACGAAGGTGACGATCAAGCATACGGTGGCAAAGACGACGACCAAGTATACGGAGGCAAAGGCAACGACTTAGTTAGAGGCGACATCGGCAATGACAGTATTTTCGGCAACGACGGGAACGACTTGATGTTCGGCGGCAAAGACAACGACACGATGTTCGGCGGCAAAAACAACGACTTGATGCTGGGCGACCTCGGCGACGACGTACTCTACGGCGACCTCGGTTCTGATACAATGAGCGGCGGCGGTGGAAATGACATTTTTGCGATCGGGCGAGTCGGCGACGGCAAACCCACAGCCACCACCGGCGGCCCCGGAATCCCCGATGCCGACGTAATTACCGACTTCCGAGTCGCAGGCAACGATGTCATCCAGTTATTTGGCGGCCTGCAATTCAGCGACTTGCAGTTCATCGACGGTACAGGCTCTAACGGCATTAGCATCGGCAACACCCTAGTTCGCGATACCGGCACAGGCGAGTATTTAGTCAACATCCAAGGTTTTAGCGCAGCCCAACTGAGCGCGAATCCGGCATGGTTCCAATCGGCTGGATTCCCGACACCGACACCGACACCGACGCCGACTCCAACCCCAGCGCCCACACCGACGCCGGGAACGACTCCTGCAAGTGTCTTCAGCTTTAGCACAAATAATTACTCTACTCCCGAAGGCAGCGCCGGTACGGTGACAGTAATTCGCACGGGCAATACTTCGGCTCCCGAAACCATTAATTTCGGTACAGTTGACGGTTCCGCTTCTTCTCCTGCGGACTATAGCCCTACCGCTGGTACGCTGAATTTTGCGGCTGGACAAACTAGCGCGACTTTCACTGTCCCGACGGTGGCTGATGCTATTAGCGAAGGGGCAGAAACGGTGAATGTATTCCTGAGCAATGGCAATGTAGGTAATATCAATCCGGCAACGCTGACGATTTTTGATGGTGGAACTGGCCCGACGCCGACTCCAACTCCAACTCCGACGCCGACTCCTGCGAGTGTCTTCCAGTTCGATGGAGGTAATTACACTGTCAACGAAGGCGGTCAGGCTACGGTGACAGTGACTCGCACCGGCGGCACTGGTGCAGCAACGATTAACTACGCTACTGTTGACGGTTCGGCTACTTCTAGCGGGACTGCGCCTGACTACACGGTGGCGGCTGGTTCGCTGAACTTTGCGGCTGGGCAAAATAGCGCCAGTTTCACAGTCCCTGCTTTGACTGATGCGATTGCTGAAGGCCCAGAAACTGTCAACTTAGTTCTCAGTGGCGGTACTGTGGGCAGCAATCCGGCAATCTTGACGATTAATGATGTTGCGCCGACACCGACTCCGACACCGACTCCGACACCGAGTCCAACTCCGACTCCAACTCCAGCAACATCAACAGGAACCCAGTTTGTTTTTAGTGCGGCTACTTTCAGCACTCAGGAATCATCTGGCTTTGCTACGGTGACAGTCAATCGCATCGGCCCCAATACCGCTCCCGCAAGCATTAGCTACGGTACTCTTGACGGCACTGCCCTATCGACTGGGAGCTCGGTTGATTATTCCTCTGGTGCTGGTGTACTCAACTTTGGCCCTGGGGAAACTTCCAAGACGTTCAGCATCTTTGTCAATCCTGATACTGTGCCTGAAATGACTGAGACTGTTAACCTATTTCTCAACAACGGCCCCGTCGGCACTCCGTCAACAGCAAGACTAGACATTATTGACGGTAGCGGCAGTGCGTCTGGCAATGTCTTCCAGTATAGTGCGTCTGATTACGGCACGATCGCCGCTCAGGGCGGCGGCACAACGGTTACAGTTACCCGATCGAGCGGCTTAGGTGCAGCATCGATTGATTATATTATTCTGGCGGGTACTCCAGGCAGCGGCCCTGCACCTGTATTTGGTACCGACTACCTGCTGAGCCCGGGCGGCCCCACTGGCGGCACGTTGTCCTTCGCCGACGGCCAACTCAGCCAGACCTTTACGCTTCAAGACAACCAATTTAGTACCAATAATGGGACTGTGCGCTTAGGTCTTGCTAACCCCACTGCTGGCTACAGCTTCGGCAGTACAGCGGCAACAAGTATCACTCTCATCTAAGGCTGTTAGTAGGGTGGGGATTGCCTTCCCTGGGACGATCGGCAAAATCTGCTTTGTTAGCAGTTTTCTCCTCTTGTTCTAGCGATCGTCATCTACAAATTTTGTTTATATGCCACCTCGTTTGGGGTGGTTTTTTGTTGTTTGGAACTACTGCTATTTCTCAAAATAAAGTGGTAAGCTGAGACTCAATGCTGAAAAAGGAGAATAGTTATGTCTGTTCAGATGCAAAGACGGCTATTTACAGTGCAAGAATACCACCTGATGAATGAAGCTGGCATTTTGGGTGAAGATGACCGAGTGGAATTGATAGAAGGAGAAATTATCCAAATGGCAGCAATTGGTACTCGTCACGCAAGTTGTGTAAAGCGCCTGCTGCGACAGTTTAACATTATTCCCGATGACCAAGCTATTATTGGCGTGCAAGACCCTATTCAGTTGACTGAGCGCACTGAACCTCAACCGGACGTTGTATTGCTGCAACCTCGTGCTGATTACTACGCCACAGCCCATCCAGTACCGTCTGAAGTTTTGCTGTTAGTTGAGGTTTCAGATAGTACGGTTGATTATGACAGAGATGTGAAAGTATCGATTTACGCGCGATCGCTCATTCAAGAAGTTTGGCTGGTAGATTTAGTTGAAAATTGTTTGGAAGTTTACCGTCAGCCAGGCCCGAACGGCTATAGTTTAATGCTCAAGTTTTGGCGCGGTCAACAAGTTGCGCCGCTGGCTTTTCCCGATTTAGAAGTGAGCGTTGATTTTATATTGGGTTAATAGAATTTTTTATAATTAAATTTTACTAATTTAGGGGGCGAATTCAAATCGCAAAATGTCGGCTTCTTCCTTCTTCGTTCTGACTGACATCCGTTACATCCGTTACCAAATCCGTTGCCGAACTTCCTTCTACTATAATAAGTTTAATTACTCAAATCAGTTCAAGTTTTATGACTATTGCCAAATCATTTGAATTGGAAGTCACCCATCTCCCAGATCACACTGAATTACCAGAGTCGGACGGTACTTTTGTGAAAAACTTTCAAGAACTTCCTCAAAGCATTATTCTCACTGATTCACTCCGACCAATTTTGCAACAACTTCATCCAGACGGACGCTACCGCATCGGCCAAGATTGCGGGATTTATTGGCGTTTAACTGACCCTCTAGAACGCGGTGCCGAAGCGCCCGATTGGTTTTATGTGCCGAATGTTCCCCCACTATTAAATGGTGAGGTGCGACGTTCTTATGTATTGTGGAAAGAATACGTTGCACCGCTGATTGTTTTGGAATTTGTGTCCGGGAACGGTTCAGAAGAGCGAGACAGAACGCCGCCACCCGAACCCGATCGAGCCGAAGAACAAAAGGTGGGCAAATTTTGGGTTTACGAACAGGCGATTCGCGTGCCTTTTTACGGAATTTATGAAGTGAAAAAAGCGGCTGTAGAAATGTATCATTTAGAGGATAATCGCTATCAGCTAATGAGTGCAAATGAGCGAGGTCGCTATCCGATTCCCCAGCTTGGAGTTGAGTTGGGAATTTGGCAAGGTGAATATGATGAGATGAATTTACCTTGGTTGCGTTGGTGGGATAGTGAAGGAAATTTGCTGTTAATTGGGGAGGAACGTGCCCGAGAAGAACACCTGCGGGCGGAACGAGAACGCCTTCGCGCTGGAGAAGAACACCTTCGCGCTGAAGAAGAACACCTTCGCGCGGAGGAAGAAAAACAACGCGCCGATCGCCTAGCAGCAAAATTGCGCGAAATGGGGATTAATCCTGATGAGGTGTGATTGTTTTTAGGTTGTTAAATGGGGTGCGATTCCCTTCGGTATAGCTTCGCTTGATGCACTTTTTAAACAGCAGAAATATCAGAAGCCCCAAAAGGTCGATCGCACTTTCGATCTCTTCACCGCATTGTTTATATTAAGATTTCCTTAATTGCTTTCATCTGGTACAGAAATCGGTGATACAATCAACAGCTTAGCTAGGGGTGCCCGAATATCCGGGCTGAGAAAACACCCTTAGAACCTGAGTCTGGGTAATACCAGCGGAGGGAAGCTGTTTATCAAGGAAATTAAATATGCGTACCGAATGGATCGCTAAGCGTAGCGGGCAGAGCAATGTATCTCAAATGCACTACGCCCGCCAAGGTGTAATTACTGAGGAAATGCACTTTGTTGCTAAGCGAGAGAATCTCCCGCCAGAACTGATCCGCGCCGAAGTAGCGCGGGGACGGATGATTATTCCGGCTAATATCAATCACCCGAATTTGGAACCGATGGCGATCGGCATTGCCTCTAAATGCAAAGTCAATGCTAATATCGGTGCTTCTCCCAATTCTTCCAATATGGAAGAAGAAGTTGACAAGCTGAAATTAGCAGTGAAATACGGTGCTGATACCGTGATGGACTTGTCCACCGGCGGCGGGAATTTGGATGAAATTCGCACTACGATCATCAAAGCTTCACCGGTGCCGATCGGCACAGTACCAATTTACCAAGCTTTAGAAAGCGTTCACGGTAATATGGAAAGTCTGACACCGAATGACTTTCTGCATATCATCGAAAAACACGCTCAACAAGGTGTTGATTACCAAACAATTCACGCCGGAATTCTGATCGAGCATTTGCCGTTAGTCAAAAATCGGCTGACTGGAATTGTATCTCGCGGCGGCGGCATTTTGGCGCGGTGGATGCTGCACCACCACAAACAAAATCCCCTCTACACTCACTTTAATGACATCATTGAAATCTTCAAAAAATACGATGTTTCGTTTAGTTTGGGAGATTCTCTGCGCCCCGGCTGCACTCACGATGCGTCGGATGAAGCTCAATTAGCTGAACTCAAAACTTTGGGACAATTAACTCGCAAAGCTTGGGAACATGACGTGCAGGTAATGGTGGAAGGCCCCGGACACGTGCCGATGGATCAAATTGAGTTTAATGTCAAGAAACAAATGGAGGAATGTTCCGAAGCACCCTTCTATGTTTTGGGGCCGTTGGTGACAGATATTGCGCCTGGATACGACCACATTACCTCAGCAATTGGGGCCGCGATGGCTGGTTGGTACGGTACTGCAATGCTGTGCTACGTGACGCCGAAGGAACACTTAGGATTGCCGAATGCTGAGGATGTCCGAAACGGGCTGATTGCTTACAAAATTGCGGCTCACGCTGCGGATATTGCACGGGGCCGTCCGGGTGCGCGCGATCGCGATGATGAACTCTCGAAAGCGCGTTACAATTTCGATTGGAACCGTCAATTTGAGCTGTCATTAGATCCAGAACGGGCAAAGGAATATCACGACGAAACTTTGCCGGCGGATATCTACAAAACTGCTGAATTCTGTTCGATGTGCGGGCCTAAGTTCTGTCCGATGCAGACTAAGGTTGATGCCGATGCTTTGACGGAATTAGAGAAGTTTTTGGCTAAGGAACCTGTAGCCCAAAGCTAATCTTAATCCAATACGGTTCACTTAACATATTTATGCCCCGGAGATCCCCTAAATCCCCCTTAAGAAGGGGGACTTTGAGGGCATTCTTGTCCCCCCCTTTTTAAGGGGGGTTAGGGGGGATCTGTCTTAAGTGAACCGTATTGAATCTTAATCAGGTGGGCGGATTAATTCGCCCACCGTTCCCAATTCACAAAGCACTAACTTTTTGTTTGGTAGAGGACAAAAC
Source organism: Microcoleus sp. A003_D6 (assembly GCF_036702825.1). Taxonomy (NCBI): domain Bacteria; kingdom Bacillati; phylum Cyanobacteriota; class Cyanophyceae; order Oscillatoriales; family Microcoleaceae; genus Microcoleus; species Microcoleus sp. A003_D6. Next base: position 11,925 of record NZ_JAUBWA010000117.1, read on the forward strand.
ATTCTGGATCACTTCTAGAGCAACAGTTTTAACTACATTGATACTGACACTATTACCCAATTGATAGTAAGCTTTATCATCATTAGGATGCAGTACAAAACTATCGGAAAAACCTTGTAACCGCGCCGCCTCGCGGGGAGTAATTCGGCGGAGTCTGCGGTTATGATAAACACCTAATTTATTCGCATCGCTGGCAACAATTGTTACAGAAATCTTCTGCGGATCGAGAAATTTATAGACTTCAAAGGAAAAGTTACCGGATACAGGTTTGTACTGATTGTTGTTCCGTTGCAGGTACTTTTTTGTGACCAAGGAATCCAGAATTTCATCGAGATTGGGATGAGCAAAAAAAGTAGCTATTTGCTCTTTAGTTAATAGCTTGCCATCTTGGTCAGCTCCAAATTCTTTATTGCGCCTTTTTAATATAAAAAGATTCATTAATTCAATTTCGTCTAAACTGCACTCACCTCGCAAACCCAGTTCCCAAGAATGAATCGAATTGCCGCCGCGATAGTCAATTAGCCGCATTCCGTGCAAGCGATTTAAATCATTGTTCACGATTTGTTTCAATGCGTTGACAAATTCTGGCGAACAATCATATTTTGGCTCTGGATGGTCTTCCAAAATATCTGCAACTGTGACAGGTTTACTTAACGGGGAAAAGAACGATAGCTGTTGATGACTAGAGGAATGTGAATCTTTTGGGCCTAAGTCGGAAATTAAGCCAAATTGGGGCGAAGCATTTAAAATTCCTACTAGGTAAACTCGGACGCGGTTCTGAGGTAAACTAAAGTTAGAGCTGTTGAGCAAAAAATAATCGAAGCTGTAACCTCGGCTTTTAATTTCGCCCTTAATAGTTTCGAGGGTTCTGCCGCCGTCGTGGCTGACAAGCCCCCGCACGTTCTCGAAAATAAATGCTTGAGGTTTAAAGGTATCAATTAACCTTGCAATCTCAAAAAATAGGGTGCCTCTGGTGTCTCCAAAGCCTGATTTTTTGCCAGCATAGGAGAAAGACTGACAAGGAAATCCCGCTAGTAAAATATCATGTTCTGGTAGTTGGTTAATTAGTCGGATGTCGCCTAAAGGTGTGTCGGCAAAGTTTTTCTGGTAAACTAATTGAGCGTCGGGATTGATTTCGCTGCTTAATACGCATTCTGTTTCCAGATTCAAGGAATGAGCGGCGGATTCAAAGGCTAATCTCATGCCGCCTATTCCTGAGAATAAGTCAATAAAACGGATGGTTTTCATAGCCTTAAACTGGCTGGTTAAGATTGATATCTTGCAGCATTGTTAATACGAGCCAGAGTGGGTGGGGGCGGGCTTACAAATCCTCTGGTTTTAAGGCAGAGTTCAGGGTGAACCCGCCCCTACGGGATTATGTTTATAGTGTTATGTCGATCGCCCAACCCAACTGGGCCTACAATAAATTTACATCCCTATTTTTTGCTACTAATCCATTCCTTAAGATCCGCGATCGTAAAAACAGTTTCAAAGTCCAATCCAACAGAGCGATAAAACTGGGCACCACCTTGCTCTCTGTCAATCAGCGACAACACGCGATCGACTTTATAACCGGCACCCCGCAACCGTTCCACCGCCTGCATCGCCGACTTGCCCGTCGTCACCACATCCTCCAAAACCGCCACATTCGTTCCCTCTGGCAAAATCGGCCCCTCAATATATGCCATTGTCCCGTGTCCCTTCGTCTCCTTTCTGACAATTAGCGCCGGAATCGATCGACCTTCCAGAGCCGAAACCACACTCACAGCAGTTACAATCGGGTCAGCACCCAAAGTCAAACCGCCCACAGCTTGCACATCCGGCGACAACATCGACAACAGCAAACGTCCCGTTGCCAAAGCACCTTCAGCGTGCAGCGTCACCGGTTTGCAGTTAATGTAATAAGAACTTTTCTGCCCCGAAGACAGCACAAAATCACCTTCGCGATAGGCAAACTCGCACAACAAATCTAGAAGTCGATCGCGCAACACCTTTAAATCCTCAGCATTCATAACTTACACCCTGTAGAAAACACAAATAATCCGCCGATAATCAGTTTATATTGGAATCGGAATTAATTAAAGAGGCCCAAATAAATGAGTCAAAAGTTAAAAACCCTGAGCAGCGCGTTGATTCTCGCTATCGCCTCTGTCGCAATGGCATCCGTCAAACCAGCTCAAGCACAAACAGCTCGATTTCACCCGATTGCTGACGACTTCAACCGACAATTCTTTGAAGCTTCAGGAGACTTTTACCACAACGTCAGCTTGCAAGGTTATTTGGGCGACTATTTAGGCATCGGTTCCCCCAGCGGCGTCGTTGCCTTTCCCGAAAAAGAAATCGAGCGGGATGCCAGCCGCGTCAACGGCTTCTACCGACGAGTAATGCAGCGGCAAGTTTCCAGCGACCCGATTCTCCGCGTCCCGGATGCCGTCAATCCCTTCGATTCCTCAGTCATGGCGCTGCCGACCGCTTGCCAGCTTGCACCTCAACCGAGCGGCTGTTTCGCCACTCCCGCCGGGCTCCAAGATCAGTTTACACTTCCAACACAGCAGCAAGATTCACAGACCGATCCAGGCCCGGTCAGAGGACTTTATCAAGTATCGCCGGCCGGCAAAAATTAGTCGATCGACAGTTGCGAGTTTTGAGCCGAGGCGGGTTTACTTTCATCTCGGATTTGTTTGAGAGAGAAAGTCTGAACCCGTCCCAAAATTTCATGTTTTGGCGATGCTGTCGGTAAACGCGCAACTGGCTTTTTTTAACTATCGCGGTTATTTTACAGGACTAAATATTATCCAATATTTATGAAATAATGCTGCCGTCAGGCATGATTGTTCCTTTCAAAATAGCTTCAGCCAGATTAGCTCCCGCCAAGTTCGCTCCTCTCAGATTTGCCCCCGTCAAATTCGCTCCTCTCAAGTCAGCTTTGCCAAGGTTTGTCCACCGGAAATCAGCGCCTCTCAACTCCGCAAAACTGAGATTTGCGCGAAAAAGATAAGCTCCAGTTAGGTGAGCTTTCGTGAAATTAGCTTTATAAAAATTAGCAGCATAACACTGTGCTTCAATCAATTCGGCTTGAGGGAGATTGGCTTGACTGAGATTAGCACAGTTGAGGTTCGCGCCGATCGCATTAACTCGAAACATCACCGCACCAATTAAATTCGCCTCTCCTAAATCGGTTTGTTGGAGATTGGCAGCGCTGAAGTCCGCCCCAATTAAATTAGCACCGCTCAAATCAGCTCCTCTGAGGTCAGCCGCTTGGAGGTTGGTTCCCGTTAAATTGGCTTTAATCAAATTAGTTTCTAGCAGTTGCGCTCCGGCAAGATTTGCTAAACTGAGGTTAGATTCGGCGAGGTTTGCCGAAATTAATTTAGCCTTAAACAAGTCTATCTTAAAAAGGTTCGACCGCCAAAGATACGCACCTCTAAGATTTGCTTCGGCGAGGTTAGCTTCGCTGAGATCCGGTTCTAGATTGGGGTTGAGATTTCTCCATTCAATCCAAGTAACTGCACCTTTTTTCAGGAGCGCTAAATGCTGTGTGTTTGCCATAATTGCATCTCCTTTAACGGCTATTCCTTGCGACCAAAAATTGCTGGATTTTCCCGACCAGCCACGCTTTCCACCGCCGCAATTGCTGCCTGGGAACCTGCGATAATATCTCGTTCTGCTCCGCCGAGGTAAAGCCGTCCGAAACTGCCGACAGCTTGAACTTCTAAGATGTTAATAGATGCACCTTTTTCTGCTTCATTGGCCGCCAGCGCTGCATAGGCCGCCGGTTCTACTTCTAAGACATAAAGAGTTTGTCCCGCCAGCAGCAACTGTCCGCGCCTGCTGCGGTTGATTAATTGCGTTTGGTGGGGGTCGATGTTGCGAATAATTTGGCTGGAAATCACGCGCGGTTTGATACATTCTTCTCTGCGGACTCCGATGAATTCTAGAATTGCTTTGCCTGCGGCCCGGGTTTCTCCCTGCTGGCCCGAGTGTACTTCCAGCAGGCCGTACAAGCGTTCGACTATCTGGACTCCCGGGCGCACGGAGGCAGATTTGAGGGCGACATCGGTAATTCGGTTAATTTCGATACCGGGCGAGATTTCTATCCACAGCGACGCATCCCCAGGCAGCGGCAAGAATCCGGCGGCGATTGTGCCGATATATGCTGCGTGCTGCGGCTGCAAGTTGTCTAGAAATACGTAGCTGCGTAGCTCTATTCCCAAAAGTTTTTATCTCCGTCGATCGAGTTCCAACTGTTGTCTGTGCAATATCTGAGTTTACCTTTTTTTGTCAACAGTACATTGTTTGTTGGGCTAAAGTGCCTCAACCTCACCGGCGAGCGAGGTGTGAGACCCTCGTCAGAGTGCCGTTCCGGCCTTTGCGAGCAATGTTTAATTTCGTGCGGCTGCTAAAAATTTGATATCAATCTGTAGTAATAGGTGGAACTTAGCAGTGTTTACTGCTAGAGGTGGATTTAACTTTAATAGCCGATCGATATAGTGGTGATAGTAAAAGATTGTTGCCAACAGAGAGCATTTGAATTATGAAACGTTCTGACTTATCCAAAGCAATCGGTGCAGGAATTATAGCTGCTGGTTTAGCAATTGTACCAGCTCATCTGCCAGCTTCAGCTCAGACAGATACAGCTCCCGGTACTAACAGCACAACCACCACAACTCCTCGCTCCGATGTCTACAGTGCTGAGACAGATCGCGATTTTGATTGGGGATGGTTGGGTTTGCTCGGCTTATCGGGCTTGTTCGGTTTGATTCCCAAAAAACGCGAAGAAACAGTCCGCCATACCACTACAACAGGCGATCGCGACCCGGCAGTTCGCACCGACTACCGTTAATCCTCCAGTTTTAGGGCTATGGGTACGATGCAGGGACAGGATGTTTTAACCTGTCCGACGATCGCCAATAATCATCAAAAAACCTCCATCTGTGAGGTTTTTTTGTTGGAGATGATGATGCGCGATCGATCGACAATCGCACCCTCAGAATCAAGAGACATAGGAGTGAAATGCAAGTCTTGAACCGGCAGGATGCCTGTTCCACAATAATTAAATTATGAGAGATGTCTAATCAGACATAACCAGACTTAAGATTACTTATATTAAATCCGGTAGCATCGGAATTGTCGCTGGCGGGGGCGGGTTTATGAGATTGTAGATTATGGGCAATTATTGTTGGCGAACCCGCCCGTACAAAATTTAACATCATACAAGTTCAAGTCAAACGGAAATAATATTTCTTCTTCCTTTCTTCTTCCTTTCTTCCTTCGCGTCCTTCGCGACGAAAGCGGTTCATTAAATAAAGACTTTTGACACACAAAAAAGCCCTTAAAAAATCTTTTCACCAGATCGATCGAGCAAATCCAACATCGCCTGCACCAACTTGTCGGGGTCTAAAGGCTTAGAAATGTGCCGCTGGAACCCAGCAGCCAGCGCCTGCTGATAGTCAATTTCTCCAGCATAAGCGGTGAGGGCGATCGCCGGCACCAGTCCCCCTTTCTCTGGCGGCAGAGCCCGAACCTGCCACAGCAACATATAACCGTCTGTGTCGGGCATTCCAATATCGCTCAACAGCAAATCAGGCACTGACTGGGTTAAAACCGCCAAAGCATCGGCGGCGTTAGCAACTGCTGTAACGCTTGCCCCACAATCCTCAAGCAGAAAAACCACCAAATCTAGCGCATCGGCATCATCATCCACCGCTAACACCTTGATACCGCTCAAATTGAAGGATTGCTCCGGCGCAGTCGCCACAGGACTTGTCTGAGGTTGCACGGGCATCATGGGTATCCTGACAGTAAATTTCGCGCCTTGTCCTTCGCCTGCACTGTCGGATTTCACCGTGCCGCCGTGGAGTTCGACGAGATGGCGGACGATCGCCAATCCTAAACCCAATCCGCCAAACTTGCGCGTAATAGTGCTGTCAGCTTGCCGGAAGTAGTCGAATACGTAGGGCAGAAAATCAGGAGAAATGCCTTTTCCCGTATCAGTTACAGTAATTTGGGCGTCGGTGTCAACCCGATCGAGCTTGACTTCGATTTTGCCTCCCGGCGGGGTGAACTTGATGGCATTTGACAGCAAATTCCACACGACTTGCTGAAGTCTGCCCGCATCGCCCAACACCTGCCCGAGATTCGGTGCAAATTGAGTGCTGATTTGAATCGACTTGACTTGGGCCGACAGACGCACCGTTTCAATGGCGCTGGCGATCGCCCCGGCTAAATCCACAGGTACAATATTCAAGCTGAGCTTGCCTTGCAGAATCCCCGACACGTCGAGCAAATCTTCGATAAGCTGGGTTTGCAGTTTGGCGTTGCGCTCGATCGTCTCTAAGGCGTAACGCTGCTTTTGCGGTGTCAGAACGTTCGATTGCAGCAGCTTCGCCCAGCCCAGAATCGGGTTTAAGGGAGTCCGCAATTCGTGGGACAAAACAGCCAAAAATTCGTCTTTGACGCGGTTAGCCTGTTCTGCTTCTTCCCGGGCTGCCTTTTCCCGCGCTAGCAGGCGTTCCCGTTCCGCTTCTGCTAGAAGGCGATCGGTAATGTCGGTGTTAGTGCCGAACCAGCGCAGCAGCTTGCCTCGCTCGTCGCGAATCGGCACGGCGCGGGAGAGAAACCAGCGGTACGATCCATCTTTGCCGCGCAAAGGGAAAGTATCTTCCCAGAGTTCGCCTGTTTCAATGCAGCGCCTAAAATTTGCGACAACCCGATCGACGTGTTCCGGGTGGTGCACCTGTTGCCAGCCCCAGCCTTGCATTGCTTCTAGGGTGGTGCCCGTGTAGTCAAACCAGCGCTGGTTGTACCAGAAAATCCAGCCGGTGGCATCTGTCATCCAGGTCAACTGGGCGATGTTGTCAGCTAGAGCGCGGAACCGAGCCTCGCTTTCGTGCAGCTCATACAGGGTTCGCGCGTGCTGGATCACCGTCCAGAGGCGAGCCACAACTTCTTGCATCAGCGAAACTTCATCGGCCCGCCACTGCCGAACCGCCTTTGATGTCACCAACAAAACAGCCACCCAGCGCCCGTCCTGAAGGCAGGGAACACAGACCAAAGCGCGAATGCCAATGACACCGTATTTATCGACGAAAGACGCTGTATCCTGGCAATTAGCGATATCTGAGATGACTGCTGTTTGACCTGCCTGATACAGAGCTTTCTGTTCTGGCGTACTAAAGTCTGAGATTTGATAGGTACCGGCGATGCTGGCATCGCCGGGCTGGTGCCAATCTCGATCGATAATTGCTAGTCCGGCTGCTGCATCGATTTCGTGCCATATGCAGCGATCGACCTGTAGATATTCTCCCAGACTGTGCATGGCTTCCCACAACATTTCTGCGGGGTTGGAGCGCTGGCGCAAGCGGATTTCCAGCCCTGAGATAAACTGCTCGTCGAGTTGGGCCCTTTTGCGATCGTGAATATCGGTATTCGTGCCGATCCACTCGACAATCTCACCCCGGGCGTCGCGAAAGGGGAGGGCGCGGCACAAATGCCAGCGTTCCATTTGGTCGGAGGCCCGCCGCAGGCGCAGCTCAACTTGATAAACTTCTCCGGTGATTTGACATTCTTGCCAGCGGGCAGCAGATTCTGCCAAATCCGACGGCGGCATCACGGACTCCCAATTGTTTTGAGCGGCTTCCTGGTAAGACATTCCCAGATATTCCGACCATTTTTGATTGGCAAAGCGAAGTTCCCAGGCGGGGCCTACATTCCAAATCAGTTGGGGCAGCGACTCAGCCAGGAAGCGGAAGCGGCGGTCGCTTTCTGCTAAGCTTTCTTCGGCTCGTTTGCGATCGTCAATATCAATGCCGATCCCGACCCATTGCACCACCTGTCCCCCCGCATCTTTGACGGGTACAAGTCGCGCTAGATGCCAGCGGTAGGTGTTGTCAAACCTACGCACCCGACACTCAAATTCGTAGGCTTCCCCTGCTTGAATCGCAGCAGTGCGCGTGCCGACAACTGTTGGCAGATCCTCGGGATGAAATAATTGCAGCACCGGCGCAGGCAGCGGAAATTCTGGCATGATGCCCGTGTAACTTTTCCAGTGTTGGTTGCAAAACTCTAACCTGCCGTCGGCGGTGTTGATCCACATTAATTCTGGGACGCCATCGGCGAGGGTGCGGTAGATATTTTCGCTTTGCCGCAGTGCTTCTTCTATTTGGCGGCGCTCGGTTTTGTCCTGCATGATTTTCAGGAAACCTTGCACCTCCCCGGCTGCGTCGCGCAGCGGCATCACCAGCCCGCTGCCCCAAAAGCGGCTGCCGTCTTTGCGGACGTGCCAGCACTCGTTTTCTGCCTTTCCCTGAGTTAGGGCGCTGTGCATTTCTGTTTCGGGCCTTCTGGCTGCTGAGTCTTCTGGGGTGAAGATGATCCGTCCGTGCTGGCCGACGATTTCAGCTTCGGTATAGCCCAGCAATCTCTCGGCGCCTGAGTTCCAACTGGTAAAGTGTCCGCCGGTGTCGAGGGTGAAGATGGCGTAGTCTTTGGCGCTGTCGAGAATCAACTCCAGGTGGGTTTCACGATCGCGCAGTGCTGCTTCTGTTTGTTTGCGTTTGGTAATGTCGCTGGTGAAGCCGACTATTTTGGTCGCTTCGCCTTGCTGGTTGCGGATCGAACAGGCGCGTTCCCAAACATCGATCCAGCGCCCGTCTTCGTGCCGGACTCGGTACTCGATTTCGTAGCGCTCGGCACTTAAGATTGAGTCCGCCCCGGCTTGGATGCGCGCCAAATCGAGGGGATGGATGCGTTGTCTCCACCACTCTGGTGTTGTCTGTGCATCCTCTGAGCGGACACCGACGATCGAGAACAGTCCCTCGGAACGGTAAACTGAGTTTGCTGCCGAATCCCACTCAAACACCATGCCGTCGATCGCCCTTGTAGCTGATTGGAAACGGTTGTGGCTTTCTTGCAGGGCGAGTTCGGCCATTTTGCGATCGGTAGCATCAAATAATACTCCGATAAACCGCACTGCGGAGCCTGCCGCGTCGTATAGATAGCGCCCGAACGAGTTCAACCAGCGGATTTCTCCGCTGTCGGCGCGGATGATGCGGTATTCGGGGGAGTACATCGATCGCGTTTGCCGAGCTGTTTCCACTGCCTGCAAGACTTGCTTTAAGTCGTCTGGATGCACGCAGTTTTGCCACACAGCAACGGTTGCTTCGCCGTCGGGTGTCGGTTCGCAGCCCAAAATGCTGAAATGGGTCGCCGACCAAATTACTCGATTTGTTCGCACGTCTAAATCCCAGGTTGCCATGCCTGAGCCTTCGATGGCGATGCTCAAACGTTCTTCGCTTTGTTTTAAGGCAATTTCAGTTTGTTTGCGATCGCTGATATCTGTGAGGGAGCCCGCGGCCCGCACGGGATTGCCTGATTCGTCCCAAATTGCTCGCCCTCTGGCTAAAACCCATTTGTAGCGCCCGTCCCGACAGCGAATGCGGTACTCGCAGCAGTAATGTGAGGTTTCTCGATGCAAGTGCTGCTGCCAATTGCTTTGCACGATCTCCAAATCATCGGGATGAATGCAGCTTAAAAATTGGCTGTAGTCCTTGACTTCTTCGGGCCGACGTTCCAAAATCTCTAAACAGCGATCGCTCAGAAAATGGCAATTTGTTTTCAGGTTGCAATCCCAAATGCCGTCGTTGCTGCCGGCACAGGCTAGCTGCCAGCGTTCTTCGCTTTTTCGCAAAGCTTCTTTGGTTCGATCGGCGCGATCGATTTGTACGGCGGCAACGGCAAAGTCTGCCAGGGCGATCGCGATCCGCAAGTCTTCGGCATCGAACTGGCGATCGTCCTGGTGAGATACAATCCATATTGCCCCCAGCGGTTGATTTTCTGCTAGCAGCGGCACGACTAACGCTTCGGCGATCGGCAATTCTAGCTGCTGCAAGTCGGTGAAGTATTTTTCTGGAGCGAAGTAAAGCTGGGGTGTTTGGCGATCGCTCCCGGCTCCCGACAAACGCAGTGTGAGGGGTGTGTTTGTGTGTTCTGCGGCTTCCCACGCGCCCGCCAAGGCTTCCCAGCGAAAGATTTGTTCGGATGCTGCATTTTCTTCTAGCAAGCAGACTCCGACACTTCCTGCGCCGCACAAATCTTTAGCGATCGCAACCAGTGTTTTGAGCAGAGTGCGGGGCGAGGTTGCCAGTTGTCGGGCCAGCATTTGCAGCGCCCGGTTTTCTGCTTTGAGATCGTGCGATCGAGGGATGCGGCGCGACAGTTCCTCGGCGATCGGAATGTCGGTTAAATTAGTTTGTGGGGTTTGCCAAGCTTCCATCAATTAGTCGTTTGTATGTCTTTCGGTCTGAGCTGTCGATCGTATATCAGCGCCCTCTTAAAGCATCTGCTATAAATTATAGTATCTACCGAGAGACAGAATTAGTTATCTATCTTGGGAATTACTTTTTAGTTTTCAGGCTAGTTGATTGCCTTGGTTGCCTGTGCTCTTGGCGCCACCTTATGCACAATTTTATTCCAGAATCGTGCTTTTTCCATATCTGACTCGGACAGAAATTCAGTCTGTGCCGGACAAGGAAAATACTGTTATAATTCAGCCGCTAGGGGGTGCATCTCACTTTGGCAAATATATCAAATTGAAAGTTGACCGTTGAGGTAAGCACAGCGAAGAGAAAGGATAG